>NZ_JBFBBE010000058.1:0-57411 GCF_040682555.1 Streptomyces sp. NPDC051172 | reverse complement strand
GCCCACCCCGGTCGGGGTGGGCGCCATCCGCCGTTCCGGGTCGTTACAGGTTGAGCCAGGGACTGCGAGGCGACAGATTGCCCTCGGTCTGGATCCCGTACAGGAACGCGAAGGTCGTGAACTGCCCCGCGCCGTGGAAGTCGTTGCCGTCGAAGCGCTTCTTCACCACCTGCCCGCTCGGGCAGGGGTAGACCTTCTTGGAAACGATCTTCTCGCCCGTGGTGACCGCCGTGATGAGGATCTTGCATTTCGGGTGCTTCTTCCCCATGGAGAAGATCGCATACGGATGCCCGACCTGGTTGGCCTTCTTACCGATGCAGGACTTCCAGATCACGACTTTGCTGTTGTGGGGATAGGTGTCCATGTCCGTGTACTGGTAGCACCCTCCGTTGCCGGACTCCGCGTGGGCCGCAGGCGCCACGGTCAGCCCGCCGATCGCCATGGCCGCACCCATTCCTGCGGTGAGGGCCGATTTCATGAAGCCCACGCAGAAGCCTTCCTGTGTCAATAAGCGCAGCTCAGAGGCCGCCTGGCCACTGGAAGATGATCGCTTCGGTCATCTCGTTGCAGGGCACACGGTGATACCGAACACCTACTTCAACGCCAGCAACAACGTGTCCGCCGGCGAACACCACACCGCCCGGGCCTCCCCGAACCCCTTCTCCCGCAGCACGCGCGCGTGCCACTGCACCGAGGGCATGTCGCCGTCCGCGTGGTCGCCGTAGATCTCGAAGCGACGGGCGGTCGGGCCGGCGAGGGCGGGGTCCTCGGCGGCGAGCTGCCACCACTGGGCCCAGTCCAGGGCTCCGTCCCGCGTGGCCTGATCCATACGGGCGTGGCGCAGGCTGCGTTCCGCCGCGTTGATCCGTGGCGTGGTCTCGTCGATCATGTGGTCGGCGTTCATGAAGACGCCGCCGTGGCGGACCAGCCCGGCGATCCGGCCGTACAGGGCCGCGAGGGGGGCGCTGTGCAGCCAGTGGAGGGCGGTGGCGGTGAGCACAGCGTCGTACGTCTCGTACGGCAGCCGCGTCGGCCAGTCGGGGTCCTTGAGGTCGGCCTCGACGAAGGTGACCCTCTCGTCGCCCTCGAAGGTGCCGCGGGCGATGGTGAGGAGCGCCGGGTCGAGGTCGACGCCGGTGCTGGTGGCGCCCGGGAAGCGGGCGAGCAGACGGGCCGTGATGCTGCCGGTGCCACAGGCGAGGTCGAGGATGCGCGGCTCGGTCCCGACGCACGCCTCGACCATGTCGAGCATGATGCGGAACCGCTCCTCGCGGTCCGGCATGTACCACTCCTGCTGGCGGTCCCAGCTCTCCTGCCAGGCCTGCCAGTCGGTCCCCGTCGTACCGGTTCCGGTTGCAGTGGTTCCCGTCATGGAATCCCTCTCCCCTCACCCGCGTAATACCCTGGAAGTACAGGCAGTCGTTACCTCTTCGCACCCACGACCATAGAGCCCCTCCGTAAGGACCACAAGTGGAACTGGCCTATTACTCGGACTATGCCGTACGACTCGTCAACAGCGAGGAACCGGCCCGGGGCAAGGACAACCTGACCTCAGTCGAGGCCGTCCGCAACCTGTTCGGCGGCAACGCGTCGGCGGCCCGCCGCGCCACCGACGCCGACGTCACCCGCTTCCGCTCGGTCAGGGCCCGGCTGCGCGCGGTCTTCGAGGCCGCCGACAAGGGCGACGAGACGCTCGCGGTGGACCTGCTGAACTCACTCCTGCTGGAGTTCCCGGTCAGCCCGCAGATCTCGGGCCACGACTTCCGGGACGACGACGGCCGCCCGCTGTGGCACATGCACCTGGCCGACCATCCCTCGAACGCGACCGCCGGCTACGCGGCCATCGCGGCGATGGGCCTGGCCTTCCACCTGACGGAGTACGGCGTGGACCGGCTGGGCCTGTGCGAGGCGGCGCCGTGCCGCAACGCCTATCTGGACACCTCCACGAACCGCTCCCGGCGCTACTGCTCCGACCGCTGCGCGACCCGGGCCAACGTGGCCGCCTACCGCGCCCGCAAGCGCCTGGAGGCCGACCGGTCCGACAGGACGGGCCTCGCGGCCGACAGCGCCCAGCGCGCCAGCGCGAACGGCGAGCGCTGATCCGCCTTCAGCGGCCGGTACCGAAAGCGCACCTTGCCGAGGACCAGGTCCTCCGGGACGGTCCCGTAGTCCGTGCTGTCACCGCCCGCGTAGGCGTTGTCGCCGAGCACCCACCAGCCGCCGTCGCGCCGCTCCGCGGCCCGCTTCACGACCAGCAGGTCCTGCTGGAACGGATGCCGCAGGACGACCACGTCCCCTGGCCTGATCCGGGCGCCGTACTGCACCACGAGCCGGTCCCCGTGGTGGAGCGTGGGCACCATGGACGGACCGGTCACCTCTGCCGCCCCGAAGGGCAGCAGCGCCCGCCCGCGCTCGATCTCCTGCGACAGCTCCGGCATGCCCGGCACCTCCCCGGTACGTTCCTCCACCAGTCTCAGTCTGACCCCGGACTTTTGTCCTAAGCCCATGGGGGCACCCGCGAAATCCCCTCCCCCAGGGAGTAATGTCCCACCTGAGAAGACGATCACGAGGAAGGAATGCTCCATGCTTTCCCGCCTGTTTGCCCCCAAGGTCAAGGTCAGCGCACACTGCGACCTGCCCTGCGGTGTGTACGACCCGGCCCAGGCCCGCATCGAGGCGGAGTCGGTCAAGGCCATCCAGGAAAAGATTGCCGGTAACGACGACCCGCACTTCCAGGCTCGCGCCACCGTCATCAAGGAGCAGCGCGCCGAGCTCGCGAAGCACCACGTCTCCGTGCTCTGGAGCGACTACTTCAAGCCCCCGCACTTCGAGAAGTACCCGGAGCTGCACCAGCTGGTCAACGACACCCTGAAGGCCCTCTCGGCCGCCAAGGGCTCGACCGACCCGGCCACGGGCCAGAAGGCTCTGGACTACATCGCCCAGATCGACAAGATCTTCTGGGAGACCAAGAAGGCTTGATCTTTGATCAGGCCGTTTGACCTGCAATTTCCTTGGTTGCCAGGTCTACCTGTCCGCACCCGGTCCGCAGGCCGCCGAGAACGGCGTCCATGACGGTCCGGGTGCGGTCTTCTTCGCCCGGCCACAGGTGCGCATAGATCCGCAGCGTGATGACGGCGGACGCGTGGCCGAGGACGAGCTGGACCTGCTTGACGCTCGCTCCGCCGGCGATGAGGGCGGAGGCGTAGAAGTGGCGCAGGTCGTGGGTCACCATGTGCGGGAGCTCGACGGGCTTGCGGCCTTCGCGCTCGGCCGCCTCGTTCTCCGCCGCTTGGAGCGCCCTGCGGGCGCAGTTCCACTCCGTCTTCCAGCGACGGTAGTTGAGGGGCTCGCCTTCCTCCATCGTGAACAGCCACTCCTTGGAGGGGCGTGCGGCAAGGTGCGTGAGGAGTGCGTCGGTCACGACCTCCCCGACTGGGACAGTACGCCGGGACTTGGCGGTCTTCGGCGGGCCGATCTTCCCGGACTGGAGGCGCTGGCGCTCGACGCGGATAGCGCCAGCCTTGAAGTCGACGTCCGAGAGCTTGAGGCCGAGCAACTCGCCTATACGCAAGCCTGATCCGGCAAGCGTGACGATGGCCGCGCGGATGTACGGCGGCATCGTGCGCGCCATGGCCTCGACCTGCGCCACCGTGGGTGGGGTGACCTCCTCGTCCTGCATGGGCGGGAGGTTGATCCGGCGGCACGGACTGGAAGCGATGACCTTGTCCTCGACGGCCGCGGTCATGAGGCGTACGAGGACATCGTAGACGTTGCGCACACTGCCGGGGCTGAGAAGCTCCGACAGGCTCTTGAAGAGCACCTGGAGATCATTGCGGCGTATGGCCGCCATGGCGCGGGAGCCGAGCGCCGGGACGAGGTGGAGCCGGAGCGCGTTGTCGGTGATGCGCTCACCCGCCTCGCTGGCGATGAGCGACTCCTCCCACTTCTTCGCGTACTTCTCGAAGGTGATCCGTCCGGCCTGCGGATCGACGTACTGGCCCGTGACGATGCTGGCCGTGACCTCGTCGAGCCAGCGCTGGGCGTCGAGTTTGCGGTCGAAGTGGCGGGCGTGCTCCTTGCCGTCAAGGTCACGGTAGCGGGCCCGCCATTTGCCGTTGGGGCGCTTCTGGATGTTCGCCAAGTGGCTTCTCCCTTGGGTTGGTTATCGGTGGTAGCCGCCGCCCTCGATGTGCTCGGTGAGGGTGCGGGCGTCGCGCTCGTCGCCCATGAGGCGAAGGCACTGTTCGTGGATGGCCCGTGAGCTGTCCGGATGGGCCTGGATGTACTCGGCGATGCCGACGACGGCGTGGTGCAGGCGGTCCTCGGCATCGCGCGTCTCGTAGTACGCCTCGACGGCTTCCTGGACGAGCCGTCTGCTGTCGAGGTCCAGCCCCTCTAGCGGCGGAGACATCAGCTCTTCGAGAGGCAGCTCGAAGACGCGAGCGAAGGCGAGCGCCTCGTCGACGTTGATGCGGCGGCGCGGGGTGCCGTTCTCGATACGCCAGACCCCGGTCTGGTTCATCTTGACGCCGGCCTTGGACACCCGATCCGCCAACTCGATCGTGCTCCATCCCCTGACTTCGCGCTCCAGCGCCACCCGCGCGGCGATGTTGCCCTCGCTGTAGAGCAGCGGCACCTCACCGTCGCCGGCCTTGTCGCCTGCCATCGAACCTCCATCCCGACCGTTGCTTTCCCAATTGAAACACATGCTTGCCGATTTGGCTGACCGGCGATCGTCGAGTACAACCTATGCAGACCGGATTGCTACCTAGTCGATTGGGAATGCATGCGATACCTGACCACCGCGGAGGTCGCCGAGCGCTACCGCACAGCGGAGAGCACCGTCCGCTACTGGCGCCAGATCGAGAAGGGCCCGCGCGGCATCAAGATCGGCAAGCGGGTGCTGTACCCCGAGGCCGAGCTGCTGCGGTACGAGCGGGCGCTGATCGACGGCCGAGACGAGTGGGGTCTGGCCTCCTGAGCCGTTCGGAGCCCCGGACACGGAAACGGCCCTCAGCGCGCCAACGCCGAAGGCCGGAGAGTTCCCCGCACACCGCCTATCCCTGAACGAACAAGCCGACGAGGGGCTGGACCTTGCCCGTCCTGCCCCTCGTCTGAGAGGAACGTCTATGGAGGACTCTACGTCCCCCACCAACCCGAACACGGTCCCCAAGGTCAGCTGGCCCGAGGTCGCGGTCCCCGGCCAAGGCGTCCCCGGACGCCGCGGGGACGAGCATTCTGCTGCTGCGGTATCAGGGGACCGTCCCCTCGATACATCCGCTCCGCTGTCGGCGCGAGCTACGGTCCCCATACCCACATCCGTTGGAGACGTGCAGGTCAGCGGCATTGGCGCGCCAACGGGGACCGGTCCCCAAGACTCTGGAGTTGCACCAGGGGACCGCAGTGGGGACCGGGACAGCGGCCGTCACCTGTCGCCGGGGACCGACGTCCCCGTGGAGCGGGCCGAGCAGCAAGAGATCGCAGCCACCGATGGCGGGACACGCGCCGGCGGCCATGAAGGCGCCAGTGCTCAGGTAGCCGCTGACGGGGTCGCGCTGCTGGACGAGTTGCGGGCAGCGATCGGCAAGTACGTGGTGCTGCCCAGCGAGGAGGCGCTGACCGCTGTCACCTTGTGGGTGGCGGCCACGCACATCCAGACGGCTCTGCAGCACGCGCCACGTCTGGCGGTGGTGAGCCCGACGAAGGGCTGTGGCAAGTCCCGGGTCCTCGACGTACTCCACGAGACCGTGCACCAGCCGATGATGACGGTGAACACTTCCCCGGCGGTCATCTTCCGCGTCATCGGCAAGAACCCGCCCACCCTGCTGGTGGACGAGGCGGACACCATCTTCGGCCCCAAGGCGAGCGGTGACAGTGAGATCCTTCGGGGCCTGTTGAATGCCGGGCACCAGCGCAACCGGCCCGCCTGGCGGATCTCCGGTCCGGAGCACAAGCCGACTCCGTTCCCCACCTTCGCCATGGCCGCCATCGCGGGTATCGGCGACCTGCCGGACACGGTCATGGACCGGGCGGTGGTGCTGCGGATGCAGAAGCGCAAGCCGGGCGAGAAGGTCACCCCTTTCCGCTCCCGGTATTCAGTGCCGGAACTCCACGCGCTGCGTGACCGGCTGACCGCCTGGCTGGGTCCGCTGCGCGGGCAGGCTGCCCGCATGGTGCCGCAGATGCCGGTGGAGGACCGGGCGGCGGACACCTGGGAGCCACTGGTCATCATCGCCGACCTGGCCGGCGGCCACTGGCCCGCCCAGGCCCGTGCCGCCTGCCTGGCCATGACCCGCCACGAGGCGGTCCAGGACGAGCAGAGCAGCCTGAAGACGCGGCTGCTGCGCGACATCCACCGCATCTTCGCGCAGGCGGACAACCCCGAGGCCCTGGCCACCCAGGATCTGGTCGCCGCTCTGCTCCAGGACGCCGAGGCCCCGTGGGCGGATCACGGCACCAAAGGGCTGAACGCCTACCACCTGAGCAATCTGCTGAGGGACTTCAACATCAGCCCGGCCAACTACCGCTTCGACAAGGGCAGGCAAGCCAAGGCGTACATGCGCAATCGGTTCCTGGACGCCTGGGCCCGCAACTGCCCTGACCTCGTCGAGGCGGCGCCCGAGCCCGAACACGGCGCCGCCCCTGCCCGCATGGCGCAGAGCAGGCCGCCCGCCGCTCCGGCGGGGGCGCTGCCTGTCGGCCCGCCCGGTGGCCCCGCCGGGCCCAAACTCACTCTCTGACCCCACCGGGGTCCGTATCACTGCGTCGCATCCGTCCCCGCGCAGGTCAGTGCGGGGACGGACTCTCTCGCCGGGACGGAGTTCTCCGTCCCTGCCCGCGTGTCCGTACCTGTGCTGACCAGGCGTGCGACGGATGCGACGGACGTGACACAGCCCCATCCCCTTCTGCACCGGAGCACCACCATGGACACTGAGAACGACACGAACCCCTCTTCTTCCCGCCGCTGGGGTTGGTTCAGCCGGGACCGACGAACAGCAGCAAGCTGGAGCGAACGAGCCCCTAATGGGGCTTCGTCCGCGCTTGCCCCCGCCCCTGGGGTGGCGGAGGAAGAGGGGGCCGGGCGCCAGCGGGCGCCCGAGCCTGAGGAGGGGGTGAGCGAGCCCCGCACCACGTCTGCCGCCGACGGCGCCCAGCAGCCCATCGCCGACTCCGTCACCCCTCACGCCGAGCCGTCCGCCAATCCGCAAGCTCCCGCCACCGTTGAGCAACCCTCATGGCGTGAGCCCGACGCCCCGGTGCTGCCCGCGCGGATGAACCGCAAGCGCACCACCGAGAAGCGCGACCAGGAGAAGAAGATCCGATTCACCCCGACTGCGGTCCACCTCATCGACGCCGAGGCCAGGCGGCGCCGTCAGAAGTTCGCCGGCTTCGTCGGTGACGCCGCCCTCGCCGTCGCGCTCGGCAAGGCGGGGATGGTCGGCAGCCCGGAGGACGACCCCATCCGCCCGCTGGTGGAGGTCATCGAAGCGCACACCAAGGCGCTGAACCGGATCGGCACCAACCTCAACCAGGTCACGGCAGCCATCCACTCCGGCGCGATACCCGAGCGCGCCGAGGCCGTCCTCGACCGTATCGAGCAGGCCGCCCAAGCCAGTTATGCACTCATGGACCGGCTCCTGACGGAAGGGGCCGGTCATGGTACCTGACGTCTCCACCGGCTCCAGCACGCTCGGCCTGATCAACTACCTCTTCGGCAAAGGGCGGCGCGACGAGCACACCG
Source organism: Streptomyces sp. NPDC051172 (assembly GCF_040682555.1). Classification (NCBI taxonomy): domain Bacteria; kingdom Bacillati; phylum Actinomycetota; class Actinomycetes; order Kitasatosporales; family Streptomycetaceae; genus Streptomyces; species Streptomyces sp. NPDC051172. The sequence goes on along the minus strand of NZ_JBFBBE010000058.1, from coordinate 49,670 downwards.
ACCCCCACATCGTGGCTGCCTGGGACATGGCCGGCGCCCCCGACCCCGGCCGTGACCCCGCCGCCACCTACACCCAACTCGCCCGCCGCCTGGACCACCACGTCGACCTGCGCACCCGGGAGATCGGCGGAAAGCAGCCGCCGCAGCACGTGTGGCACTGCCCCGTGCGTACCGCGCCCGGCGACCGCTACCTCACCGACTCCGAGTGGGCCGAGGTCGCCCGCCGCGTCGTCTCCGCCACAGGCATCGCCCCCGAGGGCGACGAGCAGGCGTGCCGATGGATCGCGGTCCGGCACGCCGAGGACCACATCCACATCATGGCCACCACCGTCCGCGCCGACGGCCGCCGTCCCCGCACGAACCGGGACGGCTGGCGGGCACAGCGGGAATGCCGCAAGATCGAGGCCGAGTTCGGGCTGCGCCGCCTGAAGTCCGGCGACCTCACAGCCCCGCGCACGCCCACGGGCGCCGAGCGCGCGAAGGCCGAGCGCCAAGGCCGGGGCGAGACCGCGCGCGAGTGGCTGCGCGAGCAGGCGTACGCGGTCGCCGCCGCCGTACGCAGCATCGACGAGTACTTCACCGTGCTGTGCTCCCTCGGCATCCAGGTCAGGCCGCGCATCGGCCCCGAGACCGGCGAGGTGACCGGCTACAGCCTGGCCGCGCCCGGCGACACCGCCCAAGGCGAGCCGGTCTGGTACGGCGGCTCAAAGCTCGCCCCCGACCTGTCCTACAACCGCCTCTGCGAACGTCTCCCCACCCAGGACCTGGCCGACCGCCCTCAGCAGATGGCGGACCCGGCCGAACCGTGGCACCGCGCCGAGACCGCCATCCGCGACGCCCAGGCAGTCCTCGACTCGGGCGACGACGCGGTGGCCCAGGGGCACCTGGATGCCTTCGGCGACGCCCTCCACAACCTGGCCCTCACCACCAAGGGCAGGCACCGGACCGAACTGCAAGCAGCAGCAAGGGCGTTCAACCGCGCACGCCGCTCGGCGACCCGGGCCGACCACCAGGCAGCCACCGCCCTGCGGGAAGCCGCCAAGGAACTCGCCTACGCCCCACACGCTCCGGGCGGACTCGCCACCGCCCTGATCTTCGCCGCGCTCCACGTGGCGCGCGCCGCCGCCAAGTGGCATGAGCAGCGCGGCCACGAGCAGCAGGCCGCAGCAGCCGAAGAAGCGCTCCGCCACCTGCAGGCCAGCTACCAGCAGGCCGCCCAGCCGGTCTTGGCGGATCTCGCCCGTCGCGCACCGCGCCCCACAACCGCCAGCCGCTTCGAGCAGGATCTGCGCGCAGTCCTCCCCGACCACGCCGACCGCGTCCTCGCCGATCCCACCTGGCCGGCCCTGACTACGACCCTCGCCCGTTCCGAGACCGCCGGCCACAACATCCGGCACCTCTTGACTGAAATCGCCGCGCGGCGAGAACTCGACAGTGCCGAGCGTCCCGCCGAGGTCCTCAACTGGCGCATCACCGTTCAACCGAACAGGCGAGCCCAGGCAGCTCGCACGCGGAGCACTCGCATCACCGCAGCCGTGACGCCCACACCCCAGCCCACGTCCAGGTCAGTGGGCGAACGGTCTACGGAACGCGGCCGACGGCGATAGCCAAGTCGGCCCTCAGCGACGGCAGACGAGGATGCCGCCCAGACACGTGACCTCGAAGGCCCCGTGTCGGGCAATGTGATCGACGAGGATCGCTCGGGCCCGCTCGATCGTGGCCTCGAAAGGCACGTCGTGCTGGTCTGCCCACGCCTGGTACGAGGCCATGTGCGCGATGACAGGCTCGGGGTCCTGGACCGTGATGGTGCCGGGCAGTGCGATCGTCTCCACGCGGCCGAACTCCTCGCTCAGGAAGGCCGGGGCTTTCTCCAGGGAGAAGCGGGCGCTGAGCGAGATGCGGGCCGGGCCGCGTCCGGTACCGAGGACATCGCCCGCCGCCCGCTGCCACAGGTCGTCGAGTTCGGCTTTGTCCTGGTCGCTGTTGGTGGAGGCGATCACCAGCCCGTCACGGGCGAGGACGCGGGACAGTTCCCTGACCGCCTGGGGAATGTCGGCGACGTGGTAGAGCATGTGCAGCGCGAGGGAGGCGTTGGCGCTGGCCGTTGCCAGCGGCAGGCGGGTGGCGTCCGCCACGGCGACGGGCCCGGGCACGCCGCCGAGGATGCCGGGAGCGATGTCCAAGCCGAGCAGGGCCAGATCAGGCCGATCATCGCGAAGCCGCTGAATGAACTTGCCGTTGCCGCAGCCGACATCGACCACATGCCCGCGTACGCCGCTCAGCTGCTCGGCGACGATGCCGGGCAGGTCGTAACGGGGCGTCTGCCACTGGTAGAGAGACTGGCGGGCGGCCAGGTCCCGGTCACTCCTGTAGGCACTCCCAGCGAGGCGGTCCCGGTCGGTGACGGCGGCGTCGTGTGCGGCGGACAGTTCGGTCACGTCGGCAGCTCCGGTGGGTGGGCGGCGGGTGAGGCCGCGAGGACGGCCGTGTGCTGAAGTCGTTCGCGTAGGTGTGCGGCCTGCGCGGCTCCACCGTACTGCGGCCCGCTCAGCTCGCGACCCAGAGCAGTGAGCCGGCGCACGATGCTGGCCGACATGCGCTCGGGCGGGGAGGCGAGCACGAATCCGAGCATCGCCTCGGTGCCGTCCAAGTCGCCCAGAAGCAGATGGCCACGGGCGAGATCGACATGGGCGGCGAACAAGTCCCCGACCGACTGATCGTCGTCCTCGGCGCTGCGGTAGAGCCGGATCGCGGTGTCCGCACTGACGATGGCCTGCTGGACGTGCTCCCGCCCACCCAGGGCCAGGTTGGTCGTCCCGGCGTAGGCGAACTGCTTGGCGATCGGAAAGGCGAAGATCCCCGGTACGTCGTCATGGCCGGGCATTGCCTCGCGTGAGCGCTCAGCGTCCGCCAGAGCAGCCACCGCGCCCGCCCGGTCTCCGACTATGGCCAACGCCCGCGCCTCCAGACTGGCCAGCCGGGCTCCGATGCTGCCGTGCGCCCGGTGGTGGCGGCCGACCTGTGCAAGCCGGGCCGCCTGCCCGTACCGCCCGGTCCAATAGGCGATCAGGGATTCGACGGCTCTTACCCAAGCCAGCATCCCTTCGTGCCCGACCACCTGGGCACACGCCCGAGCAGTACGGGCGTGCGTGGCAGCCGAGTCGTAGTCGCCCAGGTCCAAGCAGACGTGGGCGGACAGGCCGCACAGCCGTGAGGCCGCGACGTACAGGTCAGCGGTCTGCCGGGGATGTTGACGCCCGCGCAGCAGCTCAAACGCCCCGTTCCGCAGCCGCTTGATCTCGACGTACAGCTCCAGCAACGGATGGCTGACGTAGGCGCGGGCGAGCCGGGCGACATCGGCCTCCAACTGCTCGACGACGAACTCGTCGGCGTTGCGTTGCGCGATAAACCGAGCGAAGTCGGCCGACATCACCGCGTCGGCCGATACGGCACCCACCCCGGAGCGTGAAGGCACGGCGGGCCCCAGTGACCGCTCCTGCACGGCCCCTGCCGCGCTGTGCTCTTCCGCCACGAGGCTCTTGCTGACCGCCACCGCCCGGTCGAGCACCGCCACATCGACACCGAACACCTGTGCCAGGTACTTGCGGGTGTACGGAACCGGGATACGCACCTCGCGCTCGTAACGCCCGATCTCCTTACCGGTCTTGGCGGAGCGCCCCTCCAGGGCGTTGTACTCGTCGGCCACCCGCTGCTGGGTCCAACCGCGCACAGTACGCAGCCGAATGAGCAACGCGCCGATCCCCGTGTCACCCATCCCGCTCCCCGGAGCATGCGAACTCTGGCCCCCATAGTGGCCCCCTGCATGGCCCCCACGCTGGCTCCCGACCCAAACGAGCGACAGCGGTTGGCTGTTGGCCATGCCCAGCACACTGCCCGACGAGCCGGACACCCTCGCACCGGGCCAAGCCCTTGACGGCGCCGTCGAGCACGAAACGAAGCTCTTCGACCGGCGCCGGACCACTCCAAGCGCCGCCCGCTCCTTCGTCGCCGAGACCCTTACCCAGTGGGGCCGAACGGAACGCCTCGACGACATCCGGCTGTGCACCTCCGAACTGGCCACCAACGCCGTCATGCACGGAGCCCCTCCAGGCAGTCAGGTCCTCGTACGCGTCGAACTGCACGCCACCGTGCTGCGCATCGAAGTGCACGACGGCGGCAACGCCAGACCTGAAAAGCGGGAAGCCCGGGAGACAACGGCCGACGGCCGCGGCCTGCTGCTCGTATCCGCTATCGCCGATCACTGGGGTGTGGAGGAACGCCCAGGCCCCGGCAAATGCGTCTGGGCCTCCTTCCACCACGGGGTGGTGCCCGCATGCTGACGCCCGCTCGCACCGAGTCCTTCATGCCGTCCACCGGTCTGATCGCCTCCCTGGCCACCACCACATGGCTGGATGCCACCCCAACCGGCGCTGCGCTGTGCTGCCTCCTGCTGGTGCCCCGACCTCCGCGCAGTGTCTACGAGACGCCAGCCGTCATCGAGCAGCGCATGCGTGCAGTCGGTGAAACCCTGCGCCTGGGTCAGGGCACCGTTCCCCCGCCGGACATCGGGCCACGTCTGCGCCTACTCAGCCCGACCGAGGTGGCCCTGAGCTTCGACGGCACCCCGTATCGCAAGCGCATCCCCGCAGGCCGCGCCTGGACCCTGCTACTCACCCAAGGAACTCCGGTAGCCCTCGTCCTGGGCCTCGACCCGCTCTCCCGCAGCGCCACACCAGCAGAGATCGACACCTACCTCGACCGCGCCACGCTCCGCCAGCGCCTCCTCTTCGGCCACACCCGATCTGAGTGAGCCCCAACCCACCCCAGGGGGACATCCCGTGACGCCCCACCCTGTCTCACCGAACACCGTCCTGGCCAACGCCCTCCACCACGCCGAGGACGTCCTGACCCCGCGCATCCTGGCCACCCCACCCGAACGGATCGTGCTGACCGTCGGCACCCAGATCAACGGCGCCCCACACATTGGCACCTCGCTCGTCCAGTCCCTCGCCTTCGCCATGGCCGCCCGCCTGCGCGACCGCTTCGGCATCCCCACCGAGGTCCTCTTCAACGCCCTCGACAACGCCCCCTACGAGCTGACCACCGACCCACTCAGCGGCCACCGCTACCAGCGCGCCTACGCTCAAGCCCTCGGTGACCAGGCCCTGACCGACCTGGTCACCGCCCTCTACCAACCCCTCTTCACCGCGCTCTCTCAGCGCCTGGGCATCCCTCACCGGATCGAGAACTACAGCCAGCAGCAGGCCGGCGCACACTTCCGCCGCACCTGGCTCCGCCTCCTGCCCCGCCTCGACGCCGCCCGCTGGTGGCTCGCCCCCTCCACCGGCACGCCGCACTTGCGCATCCCCTGCCCGCAACCCGGCTGCGGCTGGGCCGAGAAACACGCCGAACGTACCCGAGTCCATCTCATCGACAGCGAAACCGCGCACGTCACCGCCGTCTGCCTTCACGACGGCCCCTACCAGGCGACCATCGCGCCAACCGGAGGCGCCTACCTCGACCTGGCCACCCTGTACCGCAATACGGTCAAGGAGCTCTCCCTGTCCAACCCTCACGGCACACTCCACGTCATGGTCAAGGGCGGCGACTGGGTCTTCGGCTCCCACCTGGTCGACGAAGCGCTCCATGCCGTCGGCCTCACCCGCGCCCAGCTCCCCGCCCGCCTGTTTTGCCCGCAGGTCGTCACCGACACCGGCGCCAAACTGTCCAAGTCGCTGATCCGCGAGGGCCGCGCTCCGTTGCCCGAGGGTGCAGACGACTGGATGCTCGACACCCGACAGTGGCCCGGCACCGTCGCGGAGTATGCCGAGCAACTGCTGACCATGACCGATACGTTGCTGTCCGACCCCCGACACTTCTTCCGCTCGTACTCGGCCGCCGAGATCGGCCGCATGATGACCGCACCAGCCACCAGGAGCGTTTCCGCCCCATGACCGACACCACCGCCCGCGTCCACGAGCTCAATCTCTACCGCCAGTACTTCGACCTCGTCGCGGCGGGCACCAAAACGATCGAGGTGCGGGTGAAGTACCCGCACCTCGCCGGCCTCGCCGCAGGCGACATCATCCGCTTCCGTATCAAGGGCACCGACGAGACCTGCGAAGTCAAGGTGAAGCGGGTTGCCGAGTACCCCAACTTCGAGGCCCTTCTCGACGGCGAGGGCCCATCCAACGTCAACCCGACCGCTACCCGGGACCAGCAACTCACCAACATCCGGACCATCTACGGCCCGGAGAAGGAGATCCTCGGCGCCCTCGCTATCGAGATGAAGCGCTTGACCTGACCGATTCCCGCTCTTACAAGATCAGGTACTCGACGTCATCCTCAACCGGAACGGCATCGCCCATCGAAGCCACCCCGGCGGCACCACTCAAACCCAATCCAGCTCCTGCCTCTCGCCTGCAAGCCTTGATCAACCAGCTGCCAGATGGCCGGATTCCGACGGCGCCCCCAGGCAGCCTCCTAATGTGTAGGGCCCCTGAGACCTAGAAGTCATCCGGCACGGAGGTAGGGCGAGTTGGACGTCTCCCCGCACATCGCATGGGCGCAGTCGATGTTTCCGTTCCCGCCCGGGACTCAATACCCCGACTGGCAGGACTGCACCACCTCGGCGTCACAGGCGGCGCGGACGCTGGCCGTCGCCTATACCCTGCACCACGGCGGAAAGACCGTCGACGACGTGCGGCTCAAGCTCTTCTTCGGCCTCAAGGGGCTCAGTGACGAACTCGATCGCCGCGGACTGGCCAAGGACGCCGCACAGGCCCTGCAGGTCTCCTGCCTCGTTCTTACCGAAGAGCCCGACAACCCAGGCAACCGCGACAACTTCGTGCGGGAGCGCGACAAGTGCGGCGCCAGGCTGCGCACGCTCGGAGTGCCGCTACTCACGGAGCTTCCTGAGCTTCTGAACGCGCCGATCTGGGGCCTCGAAGAGATCTTTGCCCCGGGCGGCTCCGCTGGCCCGACGCCCCAGGTAACCGTCGCCGCCGGGCCGTCCGGCATCGTTGTGATCGACGAGACTGGTGTGACGGACGAGAGCGACGAGACCGAGGATGAGCCGGACCGCCCCGAGGACGACGAGACGGACGACCCGGAGGTGCAGGAACAAACTGGGTTCGGTTCCTTGCAGACCGACGCGACCACCGCCCGCGAGCTGGTGGCGGAGCTCGCCGTACGCTGGTCGCCCGACCGGGCCCCCGCCGGCGAGCGCACTGCGGCGCTGCTGAAGTACTTCGAGGAGATGAGCGGGAACCACGGCGCGCTCGCCGACCGCGAGCTGGCGGCCCACGTCGATCAGGACGTACGGGCGCTTGTGGACTGCTTCCACGACGGCAACATGCCAGCCGACCCAAAGGATCTGGGGTCCCTCGCGCGCGCCATGAGGACCTTCGCAGTCCGGGCCGACAGGGCACAGCAGCCGGAGGAGGCCCGACTGCGCTGGCTAATCTCTGCCACCGCCAACCACTGGATGTGGAAGGTCGACAACGGCCTGCCCACGAACCGACCGCACGTGCTGCGCGACCTCATGGGGTATCTGCGGTCCTTCCTCGGTAGCAACCTGAAGTTCATGGACTCGGCCCGCGACCTGATCCTCGACTGCGCCGAGATCCTCGTGTGCGTTGCGCACGAGGTCCCGCCGGTGTTCCTTGATCGGTACCCGACGCTGCGCCACCACATGCTCTCCGCAGTCGGCACGCACCTCCTGCTCGCCGGGCCGAACCCCGCCCTGCCGCAGGAGAGCACCCGTGACCGACGCGTGCTCACGCACGGGTCGGTGAGCAGATCCGTCTGGCCGGAGTTGCTGCTCCGCGAGTGGCTGTCCGAGGACAGCCGACATGGGGCCTGCTTCGCACTCGCCTGCGTCGCCGGATGGGACGAGGCCCGGGCGCACTGGATCGTCGACACGATCTTCGACCGGGCGGCGGATTTCGATGCGACAGGGGAGCGCGACCTGTGGAAGCAGGGCGTCAGCTCCCTGATGGAGGCAGCGAGCAAAGTGCGCGTCGCGAGCAACCCGTGGGAGAGCGACGGCAAGGCGAACCCCCGCGGCACCTCCCTCCTCACCAGCGCCGGTGGCGCCGTACGCATCCCGACGCCCGTGCTACGCGCTGCGGTCGCACAGGGCCTCGACCCAGACGAGGTCGTGACCGTCCGCGGCAAACTCTTCGAGGGGCGCCGTATGCCCACGTACCTGCTGACCACCCGCTACGGTCCACGCTCCATCCTGAAGATCGACCGGCGGGACAAGGTTCAACGGGAGGGAGACAATTTCCGGAAATATGCGAAGCGGCTGCACCCCAACAACCGGCCGAGCGAATGCCATGCGAGCGCCATGGAGATGTACCTCGGCGACAACGGCGACTCCCTACGCGCCATCGAAACGGCCTACGCGTTCGAGCAGGGCGAGGCTCCGCGCACCCTAACCCAGTGGCTCAGCACCGCGACCGCCGACGAGGCAGTAACAATCTTCAACAGGCTGCTTCTCACCAACATGCGGCCCTGGCTCGCGCACAGCCGCCGCGACCGCATCGACATCAGGGCGGAGTACCCCGTGTTCCGCCCCGCCCCCGCCCCGAAGAAGCAGTTGCCCGGCAACTGGGCCCGGACGGAGCTGCAGTCTCTGCTGAGGGGGGCAGCCGAGGCCAACTTCGACATGCCATCCAGCACCAAGAAGGACGACACAGAGTGGAGCGCGTCCACCCCCGGCCTGGCCAGCGCGATGGCGCGGCTCCGCGAGGTCGCAACGGTGAACCCGCTCTGGTTCGCCGCCGAGTTGTCCGAGACCGGCCAGGGCGACTTCGAGCGGATCATCAACTCCTTCGACATCGACCTCGTGGACTTCGACACCACTCTGGCGATCACCCACGGCGACCTGCACCTGGACAACGTGCTGTGCACACATAGCAGCTCCCAGCCCACACCCGTGCTCATCGACTTTGAGAGCGCGCACGAAGGCCATGTGTGCAAGGACTTCGCCCGGATCGAGGCGAGCCTGCTATGCCAAGTGTTCACCTGGGACGACGAAGCATCCGCGGCACGGGTGGCGTCCTGGATTGCTGGCGTGCTGGCCGGAACGGGCGACCGATTCCGCAACGAGGGCGACCTCTTGCCCGGAGTGCCCGATCCGGAGGAGATGGGCGACCTCACCGATCGGGAACGCCTCGTCCTGCAGGTCACCCAGCGGGTCCGCGAGATCGCCGTCGGCTGCGGACAGGGACACTGGCCGATCAGGATCGACGAGTACCATCTCGCCCTCGTCGGCGCGCTGTTGCCCATGGTGCGCTACTCCACGCTTCGGAGGGCGCAGCGGCAGTTCGCTCTCACGCTCAGTACAGTGATCACCTCCGCACTGTGGCACCGGTGGGACGCACGACTGCGGAAAGGGGGGAATGACTCGTGAGTGCTTGGATCGGCACCGTCATCGCGCTCTGCGCGCTCGTCCTGTCGGCCATAACGGCGCACGTGCAGCACCGCGCCCGCAAACGTGAGACGCTGGCCGCCGAGGTGACTGCCTACTTCCACCGTACGTCCGACTTCGCCAAGATCAAACTTCCCGACGGCACGATCCGTCAGGCCGGCTACCACCTGGTGATCTGGAACCAGGGCCCCGCCTCGGCCAAGCAGGTACACCTGACGGTGAAGGACGTCGAGGGCGGGTCGGTTGAGCTGGCGGACTCGCCGCCGGACGAGTTTCCGCTCATGCGGCTCGATCGGGGCGCCCGTTATCCGGTTCCGTGGCTGCCAGTGTCGGACGCGCACCGCGGCACCCGACGCTTCACCGTGCACTTGCGCTGGCAAGACGGGAACGGGAGGCAAGAGCGCGTCCTGCAGATGCGGCGTGGCCAGACTAACGTGTGATCTCGCCCGTCCCGGCGAGCTGCTCCGGTTCCACGCCGAAGACCTCTTCCACCGCCCACTCACGCGCCCAGTCGTCCACCCTCCACAGCAGGGCGGGCGCGGTCAGCCGGTTGGCCACCAGCGTCTTGACGACCTGACCGTGCGTCAGGTGGGCGATGTCAGGGCGGCCGGGCTGCTCCACGTTATGCCTGTACGTCAGGGCAGCCGCCATAGGTGGCGTACTCGGTTCGCAGCGCCTCGGACGCGTCAGCTGGGGAACGCGACCTTCAGCAAGAGGAACCCCAGCGGGCCACCACGCAGCACCCACCCAGGCCAGCTTGAACACAGGGTCGCTCGTGTTGGGTCCCCGGCCAGTCCGCACACAGTCCGCAGGACACCCGATCAGGACCGTCGCACCCCATCGCCAGCCAACAGTAAAAGGCCAGGTCAGCGCCCCACAGGAAAGATCCCCGCAGGTCACCGACCCGGCCCATTACTAGGAGACCAAGAAGGCCTGACGAACGCCCCGTTCGTGTGGACCCGCGATCGGTGCACCATCGCAGGTCCACGGGCATTCCGAAGGGGCCCGGCCGGAAACCGGCCGGGCCCCTTCCGCTTCTGCCGTGAGGCGGTCTCAGCGACGGCAGAGCAGGATGCCGCTCCTGCAGCTGATCTCGAACGCCCCTCGCCGGGCGATGTGGTCCGTGAGGAGGACGCGGGCGCGGTCGATGGTCGCGGCGAACGGGACATCGTGCTGGTCCGCCCAGGCCCGCTACGAAGCCATGTGGGCGACCACCGGACCGGGACCGCGGACGGCGATGGTGCCGGGCAGCTCGATCGTCTCCAGGCGCCCGAACTCCTCGCCCAGGTGGGCCGGTGCCTGTTCCAGGGGGAAGCGGGCGCTGAGCGAGATACGGGCCGGGCCACGGCCGGTGCCGAGGACGTCGCCGGCGGCCCGCTGCCACAGGTCGTCGAGTTCGGGCTTGTCGCGCGCGCTGTTGGTGGAGACGACCAGCAGCCCGTCCCGGGCCACGACACGGGACAGCTCCGCGACCGCGCGGGCGATGTCGGGGACGTGGTACAGCATGTGCATCGCCAGGGCGGCGCCCACGCCCCCGGTCGCCGGCGGCAGGCGGGCGACGTCCGCCACGGCGACCGGGCCGGGGACCCCGGCGAGGATGCCGGGAGCGAGGTCCAAGCCCAGAACCGCCAAGTCGGGACGGTCCCGGCGCAGTCGGCGGACGTATCCGCCGTTGCCGCAGCCGGCCTCGACGACGTGTCCGCGCACCTCGCTCAACTGCTCGGCGACGATGCCGGGCAGGTCGTAGCGGGGCGTCTTCCACTCGTAGAGCGCCTGGCGTGCGGCGAGGGCGCGGTCGCTGCCGTAGGCGTGCTGGGCGAGGCGGAACCGGTCGGTGACGGCGGCAGCGTGTGCGGCGGACAGTTCGGTGATCTCGGGAACGGTGACATGGCTACCGGCTGCCTACCAGACCGCCGTCGTCGTCCTCCCCCACCTCCAGCAGGCCCGCTGCCGCCCCCACGATCCGCGGGTCGGGACTGCCGACGACCTCCTCGTCCTTGCCGGTGTAGTCGAAGCGGGCGAGCACGCTGCGCATGGCCTCGACGCGGGCCCGTTTCTTGTCGTTGCTCTTGACCACCGTCCAGGGCGCGTGCTCCGTGTCCGTCTCGCGGAACATGGCGACCTTCGCGGCGGTGTAGTCGTCCCAGCGGTCCAGGGAGGCCAGGTCCATGGGGCTGAGCTTCCACTGCCGTACGGGGTCGACCTGACGGATGGTGAAGCGGGTGCGCTGTTCGCCCTGGGAGACCGAGAACCAGAACTTGATCAGGTCGACGCCGTCGTCCACGAGCATCCGCTCGAATGCGGGCGCCTGCCGCATGAAGCGCCGGTACTCGTCGTCCGAGCAGAAGCCCATGACCCGCTCGACGCCCGCCCGGTTGTACCAGGAGCGGTCGAACAGCACGATCTCGCCCGCGGTCGGCAGGTGTTCGACGTAGCGCTGGAAGTACCACTGCCCGCGCTCGCGTTCGGTCGGCTTCTCCAGCGCCACCACCCGGGCGCCGCGCGGGTTGAGGTGCTCGGTGAACCGTTTGATGGTACCGCCCTTGCCGGCCGCGTCCCGTCCCTCGAAGACGATGACGAGCCGGCGCCCGGTCTCCTTGATCCAGCTCTGCAGCTTCAGCAGTTCGATCTGCTGCAGCCGCTTGTGCCAGTCGTACTCCTTGCGCTCCATGCGGTGCCCGTACGGGTAGTTCTCCCGCCAGGTGTCGATCGGGCTGCCGTCCGGGCGGATGAGCACCGGGTCGTCGGGGTCGGTGTAGTCGACCTTCAGGTCGGCCGACAGGGGTGGCGTCGTCATCCGGATGTCCTTTTGGGTCTCAGTGGAACTGCGGCACGATCAGATAGATCCCGTACGCCACCACCGCCGTGCAGGCGAGGAAGCACAGGCCCGCCTGGGCGAGGCCGAGGGACGAGGTCCCGCCGCCGTCCTCGCGTGCTCCTTCGAAGCGGGCGACGCCGAGTACGCCGAGGGCGAAGACGACGACCACGGCGACGGTGACGCCGATGCTCACCGCGGTGACCTGGCCGAGTGCACTCCAGTCGAGTGTCATGCTGCGAACTCCCCGTGTTTCAGGCGGCCGTGCCGACGCGGGCCGGCGGTTCGGTGCGGATGGTGACTTCGTGGGCGTCGTTGACATTGTTGGCGTGCACCGGGTTGCGGCGCGAGACGAGGACGATGCCGGCGGCGACGGCGGCGCCGACCAGGGCGACGACGACCGTGCCGAAGTTGCCGCCGTGCTTGACCGCTGCCGCGGAGAGGCCGCCGACCAGCGCGGCCGAGGGCAGCGTGATCAGCCAGGCGGCGACCATGCGGCCCGCGACGCCCCAGCGGACCTCCGCGAGGCGCCGGCCGAGGCCCGCACCGAGGATGGAGCCCGAGGCGACCTGTGTGGTGGACAGGGCGAAGCCGAGGTGGGCGGAGGTGAGGATGACGGTCGTGGAGGCCGTCTCGGCGGCGAAGCCCTGCGGGGACTGGATCTCCGTCAGGCCCTTGCCCATGGTGCGGATGATCCGCCAGCCGCCCAGATAGGTGCCGAGGCCGATGGCGAGACCGGCGGAGGCGATCACCCAGACCGGCGGGCCGGCGTCGTGGCCGAGGGCGCCCGCGGAGATCAGGGTCAGCGTGATGATGCCCATGGTCTTCTGCGCGTCGTTGGTGCCGTGGGCGAGCGAGACCAGCGAGGCCGAGGCGATCTGGCCGAGGCGGAAGCCCTTGGTGACGGAGTCCTTGCGGCCGCGGGCGGTGAGCTTGTAGGCGAGGTAGGTGGCGATCAGGGCCGCTACTCCCGCCACGACCGGCGAGGCCACGGCGGGGATCAGCACCTTCTCGACAACCTTGTCGAAGTGCACGCCGTGGGATCCCGCGCCGACCCACACGGCGCCGATCAGCCCGCCGAACAGGGCGTGCGAGGAACTGGACGGCAGGCCGACCAGCCAGGTCAGCAGGTTCCACAGGATTGCCCCGACCAGCCCGGCGAAGATCATTCCCGGACTGACGAGGGTGTCGTCGACGATTCCCCCGGAGATCGTCTTCGCGACCTCCGTCGACAGGAAGGCTCCGACGATGTTGAGGACTCCGCTCACGAGCACCGCTGTTCTCGGCTTGAGCGCGCCGGTGGCGATGGAGGTGGCCATCGCGTTGGCGGTGTCGTGGAATCCGTTGGTGAAGTCGAAGGCCAGGGCCGTGACGATGACGACCGCCACGAGAAACGTGATGTGGTCCATTCCCTCAGGGGAACAAGCGCTTTCATACGGCAGGCGAACTGCAGGCAAAGCCCACGCCAGAACCCGGCGCCCGACCGGTGAGGGTCGTGCGATGCTGACGTGGTGAACCGTGAGGATCTGGTACGCCTGCGACAGGCCCGCGACCGCATGGACCGGGAGTACGCCGAGCCCCTCGACGTGGCCGCCCTCGCGGGCACCGCCCTGATGTCGCCGGGGCACTTCCAGCGCAGCTTCCGCGAGGCGTACGGCGAGACCCCGTACGGCTATCTCATGACGCGCCGCATCGAACGGGCCAAGACCCTGTTGCGGCGCGGCGACCTCACCGTCACGGAGGTCTGCATGGCGGTGGGCTGTACCTCACTGGGGTCCTTCAGCGCCCGTTTCACCGAACTGGTGGGCGAGACGCCGAGCTCCTACCGGGCCCGCTCGCACGAGGAGAGCGCGGAGATCCCGCCGTGCGTGGTGCGCGCGTACACACGTCCCAGAAGGACGTAACACCGGTATCGACCTTAGGTTGGCCCCATGGACCTGAAACTGCACACCTGTTTCATCGCCGTCGACGACCACGACAAGGCGATCGCCTTCTACTGCGACGTCCTGGGCCTGGAGATCCGCAACGACGTCAAGTACGAGGGGATGCGGTGGACGACCGTCGGGTCGCCGCTGCAGCCGGACGTGTCGATCGTTCTGGAGCCGCCCGCGGCCAACCCCGACCTCTCCCCCGCCGACCGTGACGCGATGGAGCAGCTGCTGGCCAAGGGCGTGCTGCGCGGGGTCAACTTCAGCACCGAGGACTGCGACACCCTCTTCGCCCGCGTCCAGGAATCCGGTGCGGAGGTGCTCCAGGAGCCGACGGACATGCCGTACGGGGTCCGGGACTGCGCGTTCCGGGATCCGGCGGGGAACATGCTGCGGTTCATGGAGCGGAAGGGATGAGCCGACAGGTCCTGTGGACCTACGCCTTCGTGGACCGGCCGATCGAGTCCTTCGGAGCCGCCTGCGAGTTCTGGACGGCCGTCACGGGTACGCGCCTTTCCGAACTCCGCGGCGAGAACGAGGAGTTCACGACTCTCCTGCACGACGGGGCCGACGCATGCGTCAAGGTGCAAGGGGTCACCTCGGGTCCCGGCGGTGCGCATCTGGACTTCCCGGTGGCAGACGAACGGGAGTTCATGCGGTCTGCGGTGGCTCTCGGGGCGGCGGTGGTCGCCGATCACGGAACGTGGGCCGTGCTGCGGTCGCCCGCCGGACAGCAGCTGTGCACCATGCCGTGGCGCGCGCAGGCGACGCGCCCTCCCGTCGTGCGGGGCAGCCGCCTCGACCAGGTCTGCATCGACATCGCGCCTGCCGCATACGACGCCGAAGTCGCCTTCTGGAGCGCCCTGTTGCCGGAGTGGCTGTCACGGCCCGGGGCGCTGCCGGAGTTCCATGTGCTCAGGCCGCCGACAGGCCTTCCGGTCCGCATCCTCCTCCAGCGCCTCGACGAGGACCGCCCCGCCACCGCCCACCTGGACCTGGCCTGTACGGACATCGAGACGACCCGCACCGCCCACGAACGCCTGGGCGCGCGGCTGCTCGCCCGCGGCACCCACTGGACGGTGATGCAGGACCCGGCGGGCGGCACGTACTGCCTGACGGAGCGGGATCCGGAGACGGGCGGGTTGCCCGTGCAGGAGGCCCAGGGCTCCTAGGGCCACGCATGGACGCACCCAACGGCCGTGGCCCCCTCGTCACGCGGGCACTCGGTGGCCTTCAGCAGCGGGGCGGCGGGCTCCTCGGAGGGATCTGCCTGTTCCCAGCCGACCGGTGGCGGCGGTTCCGCGGAGTCCTGCAGCCACAGGGTGAGCCCTCCCCCGACGGCCACGGCCACCGCCCAGACCACCACGGCCCACCGCCGAGCACGACGGCGCGACTCCCCCAACTCGCTTGTCATGGTGCCACGTTACGCCCTCAGCCGTGCCGCCCGCCCCGGCAGATAGGGCTGTTCGGGCAGGTCAGCCGCCGTGAGGCCGCCTCGATCAGCCGGCCGTGCGGGTTGTCCGGCGCGCCCGCCGAGGGCCACTGCCCGGCTGCGGCCGGCAGCGCCTCCTGTACGGCGTCCTCGGCGGCGTCGAAGTGCCCGTACCGCCTGACCGGCGCGCCGAGGACCTGCGGCGCGTGCAGGCGCAGCAGGTCCTCGACCTCGATGGTCGTGCCCGTGGACGCTCAGACGTCCGCGGAGCCGTTGCCGATGGGTCGGGATCACCACGGGGTACTTGGTGGCCCCGGCGGGCTGGGGGCACCGGACGATGCGCTCGGCGATCTCCGTGGCGCGCTCCAGGCTCGCGCAGTCCAGGACCAGTAGGCGGCCGGCAGGCCCTTGGTCTCGCCGTACGGGCCGTCGGTGATCACGCTCTTGCCGTCCTCGCCGAGGCCCACCAGCCGGGTCCTCGCCGGCTCGGCCAGGCCCTGTCCGTCGATCATCTCGCCGGACCCGGCCAACTCGTCGTTGAGGGCGCCCATGAACGCGTACATGGCCTGGACGTCCTCCTGGCTCCAGGCCGGGGAGGTCGCGCTCGCCGTGCCCTGGATGCCCTCGTAGTCCGCCTGGGTGCACTGCACCATGGCCAGGTACCTCATGACTCTGCTCCTTCGGCTCGCAGCGCCCTTGGTGGGCGGCTCTCACGGGGACGTCGGAGCGGGCCGGGTTCCTCGACACGGGGCTCAGGAATTTTTCACGGCGGGACTTCCGGGCTCCTGGCCAGGTACGGCGCCTTCGACGACGTACGCCTCGCACTCGGGGTTGCGACAAGGGCCCGGCACCCATACCGGGACCCACGCGCCCAGGGTCTTGTGGCGTTTGACGACCGTCTCCACGGGCTGTCCGCAGACCGGACAGACGTGTTCTGAACTGTCCATGCCCTCAGCGTAGGCCGGTCAGCGGCAGCGCGCGTAGGTGCGGACGAGGGCACCGTTGCCGAAGGTGCGCACCGACTCCAGCGTGAAGTCGGTGACGGAGAAGCCGGCGCCGAACATCGGCATGCCCGAGCCGTAGACCTGCGGGTAGGTCTTGCTGACCAACTCGTCTATCTCGTCGAGCAGTTCACCGGCCACCTGCGAGCCGCCGCACAGCCAGATGCCGGGTCCGCCGTCCTCGGCCTTCAGCTCACGGACCCTGCCGACCAGGTCCTCCGCGATGATCTCGACATGCGGGTCGGGAGACTCCTTCAGGGTGCGCGAGGCGACGTACTCGCGCAGATGCGCATACGGGCTGGTGATTCCGGCGTCGAGGGCGAGCCGGTAGCTGGCCCGGCCCTGGATGACGGTGTCGAAGCGGAGGTTGTCGCCCTTGATGCCGAGCGGTTCGCGGGCGTGGGCCGCGACGGTCTCCGGGTACGTCGAGACGAGGAACCCGAGGAACTCCTCGTCCAGGAACGCGAACATCGACGACGCGTCACCGGCCGGGTCCCCGATGAACCCGTCGATGGAGCAGGCGACGAAGTAGGTGAGCTTTCGCAAGCCGATCTCTTTCCGTAGGAGGCAAGACCGCTTGAACAACTACAGTTATAGTGCTTCATCTGTAGTGGTTACAAGGAGATTTCCATGGCACGCAACCCGGGGCGCCGAGCCGCCCTGGTCGACGCGGGCGTCGAGGTACTCGCGCGCGAGGGGGCGCGAGGCCTGACGTTCCGCGCGGTGGACGCCGCGGCCGGGGTGCCCGTGGGCACCGCGTCGAACTACTTCACCGCGCGCGACGAACTGCTCCGCCAGATCGACACCCGGCTGCACCAGCGCCTCGCACCCGACCCCCAGGTGCTCGCCGGGCTGATGCGGGCGCCGAAGGACCGGGCCCTGGTCACGGCCCTGGTGCACGACCTGATGACCCGGGTCACCGGCGACCGCACCGGCTATCTGGCCCTGCTGGAGATGCGTCTCGAAGCCGCCCGGCGCCCCGAACTGCGCGCCTCCTACACCGAGTCGGTCCGCGCCGACCTGGAGCAGGGCATGGAGTTCCACCGGTCGGCGGGACTGCCGGGGGTCGGCGTGCCGGAGGGGCTGGTGGAGCGGATCGTGGCGACGGTCGTGCCGGAGAGGTAGCGGTCACCCCGAAGCGGCAGGTCAGCCGCGGGGCTCCCGCCACATCGGCCACATCTGCGGGCCGTTCGGCAGGTCGAGGGGGCGGCCGGTGAGCTCGAAGCCGAGGCGCTCGTACAGCACACGGCTGCGGGCGCTGCTCGCCTCCAGATACGCGGGAAGACCTTCGCGGTCGCAGCGGTCCAGGACGTGCTGGACGAGCGCGCTGCCGATTCCCTCGCCCTGGTGCTCCGGAGTCACGCCGACCATCCAGAGGTACTCGTGGGCGCGTCCGGCGGGGTGGATCTCCGCGGTCAGGCGGGCGATCAGCTCGATGCGCTCGTTCCCGGGATCGACGGCGGCCCGCAGCCGGGCGGCCCCGTCGTCGGCCGCGTCCTCTGCGGCCTCGTGCTCTCCCGCGGGCACGGACAGCCACAACGCGCATGCGCTGCCGTCCTCCGTGACGTCGATCCGGCCTTCGTCGAGCACGATCCCGGTGAAGGCGGCCATCAGCCTGTGGTGGGTCGTACGGCGGTACTCGTCCCCGGGAAAGACCCAGCCACTGACCGGATCGTCCTGGAAGGCCTCGTCCAGCAGCCGCACGACCAACTCCCGGTCGCCCTCGTCCGCCGCCCGGATCGCCACGCCCATGTGCCGCCCTTTCACCTCAAACGCCGTCTGTCCTATGACCGTTGAGCCTATAGGGGACTGTCCGGCGAGTGTGCCCAAGGGGCGCGACAGGGGCTGCGGTACCCCGGAGGGCGAACCGAGCCCGAAAAAGGGTGGGCGGGCCCCGCACACCGTGGGGATGTGCGGGACCCGCCGGGCCGGAGCCTCGGCGGCTGTGCGGGGTCAGGAGCCGCGCGGCCGCCCCGGTGGGCTCCGGGGTCTGTGTGGGGTGTGGTCAGCCGATGCGCCGCGTCACGAACTCCGCCAGCGCGAGCAGACCGCCTGCCGCCTCCGGGTCGGGGACCGCGCGGGCCAGCTCCTGCATGGCGCGGGCCATCCGGTCGCCGGCCTGGACCTGAGCCCAGTCGCGCCCGCCGGCCTGCTCGACGGCGAGCGCCGTCTGCACGAGTTCCTCCTCGTCCCCCTTTCCGTACGGCACTTCGTACAGCTCGGCCAGTGCCGCGGCCGCCGGGGTGCCCGAGGTGAGCGCGGCGACCACCGGCAGGGACTTCTTGCGGGCCATCAGGTCCGCGCCGACCGGTTTTCCGGTGCGGTGCGGGTCGCCCCATATGCCGATGACGTCGTCGATGAGCTGGAAGGCGAGCCCGGCCTGGCGGCCGAACGCATCCAGCGCCTCGACGTCCTCGTCGCATGCCCCCGCATACAGCGCCCCCAGGGCGCAGGCACAGCCGAGCAGCGCGCCCGTCTTGGCCTCGGCCATGGTCAGCGCCTCGTCGAGGGTGATCTCGCCGGGGCCGCGCCGCTCCATCTCCGTGTCCGCGTGCTGGCCGGCGCACAGCTCGACGACGCAGGCCGTGAGCCGGGCCGCGGCCGGCCCGGAGGCAGGGTGCGGGTCCCCGGCGAGCAGCCCGAGGGCCAGTGCCTGCAGCGCGTCCCCGGCGAGGATCGCGTCGGCGTCGCCGAACACGGTCCACGCGGTGGGCCGGTGCCGGCGGGTGGTGTCCCGGTCCATCACGTCGTCGTGCAGCAACGTGAAGTTGTGCACGAGCTCCACTGCCGCGGCCGCCCGCCCGGCCGCCTCGCGCGCGCCCGGGCCACCGAGCGCGGCGGCCGCGGTGAGGACGAGCGCGGGGCGGATCGCCTTGCCCGCGTTGCCCGCCGCCGGGGTGCCGTCCGCGTGCTCCCAGCCGAAGTGGTAGAGCGCGATCCGGCGCATGGAGCCGGGCAACGAGTCGATGGCGGCTCGCAGTTCGGGGTCGACGCAGGACCGGGTGCGCTCCAGGATCGCGGCAGCCTCGTGCCCGTCCAGCGGCTGCGCCCCCGTGGGACGCTGCTTCGCCTCCGTCATGAACTCGGCCATGGGATCTCCCTCGGTCAGTCCGCGGACGGTGGCGCTTCCGCCGTGGCTGGGCGCGTACGACCGGGGTGTACCCGCCCTGGAGGGCGGGGACACGGCTCCCAGGTGCAGAAACGTCACCGCCACCGGCCGATCTCGACGTTCTCCAGCACGCCGAGCGCGTCCGGCACCAGGACCGCGGCCGAGTAGTAGGCCGTCACCAGGTACTTGATGATCGCCTGTTCGTTGATGCCCATGAAGCGCACCGACAGGCTCGGCTCGATCTCGTCCGGGATGCCGGCCTGCTGCAGTCCGATGACGCCCTGCTCGGCCTCGCCGGTACGCATCGCGATGATCGAGCTCGTACGGGCCTCGGAGACCGGGATCTTGTTGCACGGGTAGATCGGCACACCGCGCCAGGTCGGGATGCGGTTGCCGGCCACCTCGATCGTCTCCGGGACGAGGCCGCGCTTGTTGAGCTCGCGGCCGATCGCGGAGATCGCTCGCGGGTGGGCGAGCAGCAGCTTGGTGCCGCGCCGTCGGCTGAGCAGTTCGTCCAGGTCGTCGGGGCTGGGCACACCGTCGTGCGGCTGGAGCCGCTGGTCGTACTCGCAGTTGTGCAGCAGTCCGAACTCACGGTTGTTGACCAGCTCGTGCTCCTGGCGCTCCTTCAATGCCTCGACGGTGAGCCTGAGTTGCTGCTCGGTCTGGTTCATGGGCTGGTTGTAGAGGTCGGCCACGCGCGAGTGGATGCGCAGCACGGTCTGCGCGATGCTCAGTTCGTACTCGCGGGGCCTGGCCTCGTAGTCCACGAAGGTGTGCGGGATGTCCGGCTCGCCGCTGTGGCCGGCGGCGAGATCGACGGCCTTCTCACCGTACTTGTTGGTGCGCTGCTCCGGAATCGTGCGCAACTGCTGGAGGTGTTCGCGCAGGGAGTCGCTGCGCTCCGCGACCAGTTCGACGTCCTGGCGGGTCAGGGTCAGCACCGTGCACGCGGTGTCCGCGCGGGCCGTGTACTCCCAGATGGCGTCCGGGTCGAGCAGCGCCGCGTCGCCGAAGTAGGCGCCGTCGGCGAGCACCCCGAGGACCGCGTCGTCGCCGTACGGGCCCGTGCCGATCTTCTCGACCCTGCCGTGCGCCAGCAGATGGACCTCGTCGGTCCGGCTGCCGAACGAGGCGATCAGGCTGCCGGGCGCGAACTCCTGCTGCCGGCACCGCTGGGCGAGCTCCGCGAGCACCTCCTCGTCCTCGTACGACCGCAGCGCGGGAAGTTCGCCCAGCTCCGCGGGGATGACCTCGACCCGGTCGCCGGTCTTCACGAACGTGATGCGGCCGTCCCCCACTGCATAGGTCAGTCGCCGGTTCACCCGGTACGTACCACCCTGGACGTTCACCCACGGCAGGGTGCGCAGCAGCCAGCGTGAGCTGATCTCCTGCATCTGGGGTGCCGACTTGGTCGTCGTGGCCAGGTTCCGCGCGGCGGCCGTGCCGAGGCTCTGCTGCGGCTTGCCCTGCTCCGAACGGACCTCTTCGCCTACCGACATATGAGAATTGCCCTCCCGCTCCAACAGCCCGCGCCGATGTGCGCGGCTGCATCGATCTCCGCGGTCAAGCCTTCCATCACGGAACGTATCTGTGCTATTACCCGAAAGAGCGGGAATGGATCACCGCCGGCTGGGCACAAATGGGGATCCCGTCCAGCGGCGAGCGCGTGCGGAATGGCCGGATCCACTCCCCCGGCCCGAACACGATGTGTGATGACACCATTACTTTCGGTACAAGCTCCTTCACGGACGGTCGCGTCGGGCGGCCGTCGGCACGGTACGAAGGAGGCGGTCATGGCCTCACCCATGTCCGCGGGCAGTTTCCTCGACGGCCTCAGGGCGGAGGGCCTCACCGTCGTCGAGGTGGGCGACTGGGTGCATCACAACCGCAACCACAAGGGACCGTGGGGTCCCGTGTACGGCGTGATGATCCACCACACCGTCACCAGCGGCAGCGAACACACCGTCGAGATCTGCCGTGACGGCTACGCCGACCTGCCCGGCCCTCTCTGCCACGGTGTGATCACCAAGGACGGCACGGTCCACCTGGTGGGCTACGGCCGCGCCAACCACGCCGGTCTCGGTGACGACGACGTGCTGCGTGCCGTGATCGCCGAGAGGGCGCTCCCGCCGGACAACGAGGCGAACACCGACGGCAACCGGCACTTCTACGGCTTCGAGTGCGAGAACCTCGGCGACGGGGAGGACCCCTGGCCCGAGGCCCAGCTGGACGCCATCGAGAAGGCCGCGGCGGCGGTGTGCCGACACCACGGCTGGACGGAACGGTCGGTGATCGGCCACTTGGAGTGGCAGCCGGGGAAGGTGGATCCGCGGGGGTTCACGATGGACTGGCTGCGGGGGCGCATCCGCGAGCGGCTGACCCCTGCCTCGGCCTGAACGGCCTCGTCGTCAAACGCCGGACGGGCCGAGTGATGCCGACCGGCGTGACAATGATGCCGTGAGCAGCTCCGCCGACCTCGACCTTGCAGCACTGCACCCCCAGCTGCCCTCCCCCCTGCAGGAGGTCGAGGACGACCGCTTCGCTCATCGGGGGCTCCGCCTCCTCCTCAAGCGGGACGACCTCATCCACCCGGAGCTCATCGGCAACAAGTGGCGCAAGCTGGCGCCCAATCTCGCCGCCGCGGCCGACCGCACCGTCGTCACCTTCGGCGGCGCGTACTCCAACCATCTGCGGGCGACGGCAGCCGCGGGCCGGCTCCTCGGGCTGCCGACCATTGGTGTGGTCCGCGGCCAGGAGCTGGCCGACCGGCCCCTCAACCCCTCCCTGGCCCGGTGCGCGGCCGACGGGATGCGGCTGCACTTCGTCGACAGGTCGACGTACCGCCGCAAGACCGAAAAGGACGTCCTCGCGCGCGTGCTGCGCACGGTCGGCGCGCAGGACGCGTATGTCGTCCCGGAGGGCGGCAGCAATGCCGAAGCCGTGCGTGGCTGCCGGTCCCTGGGCGAGGAACTGCGCGGGCGGGCCGATGTCGTCGGCCTCGCCTGCGGTACGGGCGGAACGCTGGCCGGGCTGGCTGCCGGGCTGGCCCCCGGTCAGCGCGCACTCGGCGTACCCGTCCTCAAGGGGGGCTTCCTGTCCGCCGACATACAGGCTCTGCAGGAGCGCGCCTTCGGCGGCCGGTGCGGGGAATGGACCCTCGACGACCGCTTCCACTTCGGCGGCTACGCGCGCGTGCTTGGCGAACTCGACACCTTCGCAGCGGACTTCGAGGACCGTCACGGGGTGCCGGTCGAGCGTCTGTATGTCGCCAAGTTGCTGTACGGACTTGTCGCCCTGGCCGACGAGGGCGCGTTCGCGCGCGGGACGACCGTCGCGGCCGTCGTCACCGGGCGCCCCTTTCCTCAGGAGCCTTCCACCGTCTCCCGGTAGGCCGCGGCCTCCTCCAGGTCCAGCCTGCGCAGCAGCGTGCGCAGCATCTCGTCGTCGATGTAGCGGCCGTCCCGCAGCCTCACGAACATCGCACGCTCGGCGCCGATCATCTCCCGGGACAGTCGGCGGTAGGTGTCGTCGACGGATTCACCGGTGACCGGGTTGGTCTGGCCGAGGCGTTCCCAGACGGCGTTGCGGCGGCGCTCCAGGACCTGCCGGAGACGGTCGGCCAGCGGCGGCGGGAGGGCGTTGCGCTCATCGGTGAGCAGTTCGTCCAGGCGATGCTCGGCGACCCGGGAGGCCTGCGCCTGGGCGTTGGCCTCGGCGAGGGTCTCGGCCTGTGCGTCCCGGCCGGGGAACTGCAGCAGGCGGATCACCGGGGCCAGGGTCAGTCCCTGCACGACCAGGGTCCCGATGACCGTCGTGAAGGTCAGGAAGAGGATGAGGTTGCGCTGTGGGAAGGGTCCGCCGCCGTGCACGGTGAGCGGGATCGAGAAGGCGATGGCGAGGGAGACGACACCGCGCATCGCGGCCCAGGAGGTGACGATCGGCCCTCTCCAGGTGGGGTTGTCCTCGCGTTCCCTGATCCGCGCGGACAGCATCCGGGGCACGAACGTCCCCGGATACACCCACACGAACCGGGCCACGACGACCACCAGGAACACCGCGACCGCGTACCAGGCGGCGTCCATGCCCTTGTACTCGCCGAGGCCCTTGAGGACCACGGGCAGCTGCAGGCCGATGAGTGCGAACACCGCCGACTCCAGGACGAACGCGACCACCTTCCACACCGCCTCCTCCTGGAGGCGGGTGGCGAAGTCGACCTCCCACGCGCGGTGCCCGAGGTAGAGGGCGACGACCACGACCGCGAGGACACCGGAGGCGTGCACCTGCTCGGCGACGGCGTAGGCGACGAACGGGATCAGCAGGGACATGGTGTTCTGCAGCAGCGCCTCCTTGACGTGCGTGCGCAGCCAGTGGATCGGCAGCATCAGCACCAGCCCGACCACCACGCCGCCGACCGCCGCCAGCAGGAACTCGCCGATCCCGCCGATCCAGGAGGCACCCTCGCCGACGGCGGCCGCGACGGCCACCCGGTACGCGGTGATCGCGGTCGCGTCGTTCAGCAGGGACTCGCCCTGCAGGATCGTGGTGATCCGGGAGGGCAGCCCCACCCGGCGGGCGACCGCCGCCGCGGCGACCGCGTCCGTCGGCGCCACCACCGCACCCAGCACCAGTGCCGCGGGCAGGGGCAGCCCGGGCACGACGAGGTAGGCGACCCAGCCGACGACGAAGGTCGCGAAGAGCACATAGCCCACCGACAGCAGCGCCACCGGCCGTATCGTCGCCCGCAGATCGAGGTACGAGCTCTCGACGGCCTCCTTGTGCAGCAGCGGGGGCAGCACCAGCGGCAGCACGATGTCCGGGTCGAGCGTGTAGTCCGGGACCCCGGGGATGTACGAGACGGCGAGCCCCACCGCGACGAGCAGCAGCGGGGCCGGCACGGGAGTGCGCCGGGCCGCCGCGGCGATCGCGGCGCTCCCCGCCACCAGCAACAGCAGTGGCATCACGTCCATCGTCCTCGCCCGCCCTCGTTTTTCCGCGCGGTCATCCGCACGCCCGTCGTAATCTGGCAATCATGAAACAGTGCACGCACGCCGACGCGCTGCCGGATCCGGAACCCGGTCCGGTGACCGAGACATGCCCGGAGTGTCTGGCAGCGGGCACCCACCCGGTACAGCTGCGGCTGTGCCTCACCTGCGGCCACATCGGCTGCTGCGACTCCTCGCCCGGCCGGCATGCGACGGAGCACCACAAGGACTCCGGGCACCCGATCATGCGCACATTCGAGCCCGGCGAGAACTGGCGTTGGTGCTTCGTGGACCACGTTCTCGTGTGACCCTGGACAGCCGGGGGACGACCCAGAATCCGGACGGTTCGACCGTCTGACGTCTGGGTACGTCAACCCGGCGCGCGTTCTTCCCAATTGGAGCCGCAACCCCCTAGACACGGAGCGTGTCCACGGTTTTACTGTGAGTGACGGCAAGGGGTTGGGGTCCCGGGGACGGGAAACTTGAGAGCGCGATAGCGTCACCGCTGAACCACACATCGCGTTATCCCGGGGGGCGACCCTCGGCCCCGAGAAGCTTGTACCACCTTGGAGGTGAGGGTGTCCCAGATCGCAGGCGAGCCCGCGACCCAGGACTTCGTGGAAGTCCGGCTGCCGGCTGCGGGTGCCTACCTGTCGGTGCTGCGTACGGCGACTGCCGGCCTCGCGGCCCGTTTGGACTTCACCCTCGACGAGATCGAGGACCTTCGCATCGCGGTGGACGAGGCCTGCGCGATCCTGCTCCAGCAGGCCGTGCCCGGCTCGGTGCTGAGCTGCGTCTTCCGGCTCGTCGACGACTCGCTCGAGGTCACCGTCTCGGCCCCGACCACGGACGGCCACGCCCCCTCGCGGGACACCTTCGCCTGGACCGTCCTGTCCGCACTCGCGGGCAAGGTCTCCTCCGCCGTGGACAAGGACAAAACCGTTTCGATCAGCCTCTACAAACAGCGCGGCGCGGGACCCGGGCCGGCGTGAGGACAGGGGACGGGCCGGTGCGTGACGAAGAGCGCGGCACACGAGAGCTGCCGGCCGAGGGCGCAGACGGGTCCCGACGCATCGGGGACCCCGTGGGCGGCACCGTCGGCGCCGACGGCATCGACGGCATCCCCGAGCAGGCCCGGCCGCATCCGGAGGACGAAGCCGACAGCGCAGCGACGGTCGGCTTCCCGGACGACGGGCGGCGGGATCGGGAAGGTGCCGTGCAGAGCACGCCTCTGGACGGACGGAACGGGGTCACCCCGGTCCGAGCAGAGGCGAGGGCTCGGAGAAGGGCGACGGGCGGGACGATGAGCGAGCACGAGCGAAACGCCGAGGGCGACGGGCAGTCCGCGCCGACCGTGCAGCAGGCCACGCAGCACGGCGTACAGGACCGCAGCGGGGCGCGTGCGATGTTCATCGAGCTGCGCAGCCTGAAGGACGGCAGCCCGGAGTACGCGGAGCTGCGCAACAAGCTGGTCCGTATGCACCTGCCGCTCGTCGAGCATCTCGCGCGCCGCTTCCGCAACCGCGGCGAGCCGCTGGACGACCTCACCCAGGTCGCCACCATCGGCCTGATCAAGTCCGTCGACCGTTTCGACCCGGAGCGCGGCGTCGAGTTCTCGACGTATGCGACCCCAACGGTCGTCGGCGAGATCAAGCGCCACTTCCGTGACAAGGGCTGGGCGGTGCGCGTGCCGCGGCGCCTGCAGGAGCTGCGCCTCGCGCTCACCACGGCGACCGCGGAGCTCTCGCAGCAGCACGGCCGCTCCCCCACGGTCCATGAGCTCGCCGAGAAACTGGCGATCTCCGAGGAGGAGGTCCTGGAGGGCCTGGAGTCCGCCAACGCGTACTCCACGCTGTCCCTGGACGTCCCGGACACGGACGACGAGTCCCCGGCGGTGGCCGACACCCTCGGCGCCGAGGACGAGGCCCTGGAGGGCGTCGAGTACCGCGAGTCGCTCAAGCCGCTCCTGGAGGACCTCCCGCCCCGTGAGAAGCGGATCCTGCTGCTGCGTTTCTTCGGCAACATGACCCAGTCGCAGATCGCACAGGAGGTCGGCATCTCGCAGATGCACGTGTCCCGTCTGCTGGCCCGCACACTGGCCCAGCTGCGGGAGAAGCTGCTGGTGGAGGAGTAGGACCCCGTCGCCCTACGGCGACTGCGGCCCCGTACGACTACTGCTTGCCGTCCTGCGCACGGCCCGGACCCTTGATCCCGAGGGCCTGGGTCGTCGCGGGATTGACCAGCAGCACCAGCGCGACGACGGCCACGACGGCGAGCGCGATGCCCGCCGGGATCGCCGCACTGTCGGCCTGGAGCAGGTTGTAGGCCACCGGCAGCGCCATGATCTGCGTGATCACCGCCGGGCCCCGGCTCCAGCTCTTCTGCTTGAGCA
The DNA here is from genome assembly GCF_040682555.1 of Streptomyces sp. NPDC051172. Lineage (NCBI taxonomy): Bacteria > Bacillati > Actinomycetota > Actinomycetes > Kitasatosporales > Streptomycetaceae > Streptomyces > Streptomyces sp. NPDC051172. The sequence continues at coordinate 22,572 of NZ_JBFBBE010000058.1, read as the reverse complement.
GCCCTCGCGCGGCCAGCAGCGGCAGCAGGGCGAGGACGACCAGAGTGATACCGCCGGTGACGGCGGACCGGCGGTCGTCCGGGGCGCCCGTGAGGCCCTCCACGAGCATCCAGAGGCCTCCGACGGCCAGCGCGAACCCCTCCAACGCGGCGAGCCCCGCGGCATACGTCAGGCGGCGCGGGCGGGGGCCGTTGTTTTCCTCGGTGGCGGGGGTCTGCGCACTGGTCACCACTGAAGGGTAGCCCTGGGGATGTGCGCCTCCGTGGCGAGCCCGGCGGACGCGGACGGCCAGGTCGAGGTTGAGACACAACCCCGTGGTGAGCCTCACGCCCCCGCCTCTTACCTGATCCCTACCTCGAACTGTGCCCGGTACTTCCCAGTAGGTACGCTGCAACCCATGCGTGCACTTCTCGTGGCCAATCCGGCAGCAACCACCACAAGCGCACGTACGCGCGATGTCCTGATCCACGCCCTGGCGAGCGAGATGAAGCTCGAGACGGTCACCACCGAGTACCGGGGGCACGCGCGCGACCTCGGCCGGCAGGCGGCGGAGAGCGACGACATCGACCTGGTCGTGGCGCTCGGCGGAGACGGCACGGTCAACGAGGTGGTCAACGGCCTGCTGTACGCGGGCCCCGCCCCGGAGGGCCTCCCCCGTCTCGCCGTGGTCCCCGGCGGCTCCACCAATGTCTTCGCCCGCGCGCTGGGCCTGCCCAACGACGCCGTCGAGGCGACCGGCGCACTGCTGGACGCGCTGCGCGAGGGCAGCGAACGCATGGTCGGCATGGGCCTCGCCGAAGGCACGCCGGGCACCGAGGACGAGGCGGTGCCCTCCCGCTGGTTCACCTTCTGCGCGGGGCTCGGCTTCGACGCGGGCGTGGTCGGGCGGGTGGAGCAGCAGCGCGAGCAGGGGCGGAAGTCCACCCACGCCCTGTATCTGCGCCAGGTCGCACGCCAGTTCCTGCAGGAACCCAACCGGCTGCACGGGTCGATCACTCTGGAGCGACCCGGCGAGGAGCCGGTGACCGGGCTGGTGATGTCGATAATCTGCAATACGTCACCGTGGACGTATCTGGGCAATCGTCCGGTGTACGCGGCGCCTAAGGCCTCGTTCGATACCGGGCTCGACCTGCTGGGTCCCAGCCGTATGTCCATGGTCTCGGCTGCCCGGTATGCCACGCAGTTGCTCACTTCGTCCCCCGAGCGCGGCCCCCATGGCAAGCACGTGGTGTCCCTGCACGACCTGGACCGGTTCACCTTGCATTCGAAGGTGCCCCTGCCCCTCCAGATGGACGGCGACCACCTCGGGCTGCGTACGAGCGTGACGTTCACAGGCGTACGCCGTGCACTGCGTGTGATTGTGTGAGCAGAAAGGGCCGAAGTCCTTTCACTCGAACGTTTAGGCCAGGATCCACCCCATGGAAGTACGGCTGTGACCTAGTCGACACCGAGGAATCAAAAAAAACTTTCCGGAAGGGGTTGTATCCGCCGCCGAGGTTTGCGAGTCTCTATGTGGCGATCGGGACGGCCCGCAACACCGGCCTCCACAGATCACCGGAACCCCTCTTCAAATCACAGGACCTCGCCAGGGAACCTGGCGCTCGGCCCTTCACTTGTTGAGGGATTCGTGAAAGCGTTCACATTCACAAGCAACCTGCATGTAATACCAAGGAGAGGTAGCAGCCATGGACTGGCGTCACAACGCCGTTTGCCGCGAGGAAGACCCCGAGCTCTTCTTCCCCATCGGCAACACCGGTCCTGCGCTGCTGCAGATCGAGGAAGCCAAGGCCGTCTGCCGCCGCTGCCCCGTCATGGAGCAGTGCCTGCAGTGGGCGCTCGAGTCCGGCCAGGACTCCGGCGTCTGGGGTGGTCTCAGCGAGGACGAGCGTCGCGCCATGAAGCGCCGTGCCGCCCGCAACCGGGCCCGTCAGGCCTCCGCCTGACAACCCGCCCCGCAACAGCCTGAGCTTGGCGGCGCGTACAGCGAGTACGCATCTCCCGCCCCCGAGCCGCAGCGCGCAGTACCCCCGATGCGCAGCACAAGCTGGCAACGAGCATTTCAGCCCCGGACCTGGGAACGGTCCGGGGCTTCTTGCTGTGGACGGTGTCCCGCGGTACGGGCCTGTTGTAAGGCCCTGCTTGGGTACAGCACTACTTGTTCGCCCGCACCGGCACGTCCAGGATCACCCGGGTCCCCCGCTCCGGTGCCGGGACCATGTCGAACGTACCGCCCAACTCCCCCTCCACCAGGGTCCGTACGATCTGCAGACCCAGATTGCCGTCGGTGTGCGGGTCGAAGCCCTCGGGCAGTCCGACGCCGTCGTCCTGGACGGTGACCAGGAGGCGGGCCTCCTTTGTGGTCCCGCCGCGGACCGCGGAGACCTCGACCGTGCCGGTGTCGCCCTCGCGGAAGCCGTGTTCGAGCGCGTTTTGCAGGATCTCCGTCAGGACCATGGAGAGCGGGGTGGCCACTTCGGCGTCCAGGATGCCGAAGCGACCGCTGCGCCGGCCGGTGACCTTACCCGGCGAGATCTCCGCGACCATGGCCAGCACCCGGTCGGCGATCTCGTCGAACTCCACGCGTTCGTCCAGATTCTGGGAGAGCGTCTCGTGCACGATTGCGATCGATCCGACGCGGCGGACGGCCTCTTCGAGGGCCTCCCGGCCGCGGTCGGACTCGATGCGCCGGGCCTGCAGGCGCAGCAGCGCGGCAACCGTCTGGAGGTTGTTCTTCACCCGGTGGTGGATCTCCCGGATGGTCGCGTCCTTGGTGATCAACTCGCGCTCGCGGCGACGCAGTTCGGTGACGTCACGGAGCAGGACCAACGAACCGATGCGGGTGCCCTTGGGCTTGAGCGGGATCGCGCGGAACTGGATGACCCCGTCCCTGGCCTCGATCTCGAACTCGCGGGGCGCCCAGCCGCTGGCCACCTTGGACAGCGCCTCGTCCACCGGGCCGCGGGTCGGGGCGAGTTCGGCGGTGGTCCTGCCGAGGTGCTGGCCGACGAGGTCGGAGGCGAGGCCCATGCGGTGGTACGCCGACAGGGCGTTCGGGGAGGCGTACTGGACGATGCCGTCCGCATCGAGGCGGATCAGGCCGTCGCCGACGCGCGGCGCGGCATCCATGTCCATCTGCTGGTTCGCGAACGGGAAGGAGCCGGCCGCGATCATCTGCGCCAGGTCCGAGGCGCTCTGCAGATACGTCAGCTCAAGGCGGCTCGGGGTGCGCACGGTCAGGAGGTTGGTGTTGCGGGCGATGACGCCGAGGACCCGCCCGTCCCGTCTCACGGGGATCGACTCGACCCGGACGGGGACCTCCTCGCGCCACTCGGGATCGCCCTCGCGCACGATCCGGCCCTCGTCCAGGGCCGCGTCCAGCATGGGGCGGCGGCCGCGTGGGACGAGGTGACCGACCATGTCGTCCTGGTAGGAGGTGGGGCCGGTGTTGGGACGCATCTGGGCGACGGAGACGTAGCGCGTGCCGTCGCGGGTGGGGACCCACAGGACGAGGTCGGCGAAGGAGAGGTCGGACAGCAGCTGCCACTCCGAGACCAGCAGATGGAGCCACTCGAGGTCGGAGTCGTCGAGGGCGGTGTGCTGGCGGACCAGTTCGTTCATGGAGGGCACGTGTGCGAGCGTACCTGGGGGTATGTGCTGGTCCTAAATACGACCGGAGGGCCGCACCGGCCCCGAGAACACCCGCGGGCCGCGGCGCCTGGGAGGGACCCTCAACCCTCCCGGCACCGCAGCCCGGAGCAATATCGGCCGCGGGGTGTGCGGTCCCGGATGGCCGAAGGATGAGGAGCCGGGGCAGTCAGGGCAGAGAGCTCCGGATCCTCCGTCCGTCTTCCTGTGCGGGGAAGACGGAAGTCTCATCAGTTCAATTGTGGACTAGACCACTATCCGTGTCCATGCGTTGGAGCCTGTTCGTTGTTGTTATTTCTCGGACGGTCTCCAACCGGCTGGACGCCCTGGCATCCACCACGCAGCCTAACCCGTGTGGGTTCATGTGCGGGGCCAGATGGACATGGCAATTTCCGCGAGCGCCTCCAACTCCTCACGGCTCGCGCCGTCGCGCGCCTGCTGGGACATGCCCTGGATGATCGCGCCTGTGTGGCGGGCGAGGGCGGCGGCATCGGTGCCGGGTGGCAGCTCCCCCGATGCGATGTCGGCCTTCATACGACTCTCGAAGGCGGCGATGTTGGCATTGCGCCGCTCGCGCAGGGACGCCTCGACCTCGGGGCTCGTGCAGTTCGTGGCCGCATGGATGACGAGGCAGCCGTGCGGTCGGCCGGGTGCCGTGTACTCGGCGGCGGCCTCCCGCAGCATCCGCTCCACCGCGGCGCGGGCGGTGGGCTCCTCGGCGAGGGCCCGGTCGGCGAAGGAGCCGTAGCGGGCGCCGTAGACGGTCACGACCTCGTCGAACAGCGCGCGCTTGTCGCCGAAGGCCGCGTACAGGCTCGGCGCTCCGATGCCCATGACGCGGGTCAGGTCGGAGACGGAGGTCGCCTCGTATCCGTGCTCCCAGAAGGCCATGACCGCCTTCTCCAGCGCGGTCTCGCGATCGAAGGAACGAGGTCGACCGCGGGGCTTGGGTGCGGCCTGCGCGTTCGTCTTCATGCCCTCGCTGCCCACCATGGAGTGAATTGTATAGGGGGCGCTAGAGAAATGTCGGCGGACTGCTGTACGGTCTTTTTGTAGCGACCGCTAGATATTGCACGAAGGGGGCGCCGACATGGGCGTGCTTGCAGGCAGGACGGCACTCGTCACGGGGGCGAGCAGGGGGATCGGGCGCGGAATCGCCGAGCGGCTGGGGCGCGAGGGCGCACGGGTCGCCGTCCACTACGGGAGGAACGGGGCGGCGGCGAAGGAGACGGTGGCCGCGATCGAGGAGGCCGGCGGCTCGGCTTTCCCGATCGGGGTGGAGCTGGGGCGGCCGGGGGACGTGGATGCCCTGTGGGAGGAGTTCGACCGGCATGCGGACGGGCTGGACATCCTCGTGAACAACGCCGGGATCGGGAAGTCGCGATCGATCGAGGAGATAGCCGAGGAGGAGTACGACAAGCTCTTCGCGGTGAACGTGAAGGCGCCGTTCTTCATCGTCAAACAGGGCGCGACGCGGCTGCGGGACGGAGGCCGGGTCGTCAACATCTCGTCGGGGCTGGCCAGGAGCGCTGCGATGCCGGACAACATGGCGTACTCGATGACGAAGGGCGCGCTGGACGTTCTCTCCCGCGACCTGTCCAAGGTGCTGGGTCCCCGGGGCATCACCGTGAACTCGGTGGCGCCGGGGCTCATCGACACGGACAACACGTACGAGGTGCTGCACGGCAGCCCGGGCGCATGGGAGTGGGGGGCGGGGCTCTCCGCGCTGGGACGGGTGGGCGAGGCGGCCGATGTGGCCGACGTGGTGGCGTTCCTGGCGTCGGACGCCGGCCGGTGGGTGACGGGGAGCTGGGTGGATGCGACAGGGGGTTCACTGACGTAAGGGTTCCTGCGCGGCCGTGGCGGCCGCCCGCAGGCAGGCTCAGTGGGTCTCGGTCACCTTGGCCAGCGCGCGCGGTGCGTCCGGGTCCTGGCCGCGGGCGATGGTGATCTCGTGGGCCAGGAGCTGGAGCGGGATGATCTCCAGGATCGGCTGGACCTCCTCGGCCACGCCCTCGGTGGGCAGGACGAAGCCGGCGGAGGCCTGCTCGACCTGGTCCCTGGGTCCGACGACGAACAGGTCGGCGCCGCGACCGCGCAGCCGGTCGAGGACGGGCTGCAGGGCCTCGCCGCCCTTGCCGTCGGTGACGACTGCGATGACCGGGGAGACGTTGTCGACCATGGCGAGGGGGCCGTGCAGGAGGTCGGCGCCGGAGTAGGAGAGGGCGGGGATGTAGCTGGTCTCCATCAGTTTGAGGGCGGCCTCCTTGGCCGTGGGGTAACCGTAGCCACGGGAGGTGATCACCATGCGTTCGGCGAAGCGGTAGCGGGCGGCGAGGGCGCGGACCTCGTCCTGCCGGGCGAGCAACTGCTCGGCGAGGTCCGGCAGTACCTTCGCGGGGGCGCCGTCGCCGCCTCGCAGGCCTTCGGCGAAGAGGTAAAGGGCGAGGAGGGAGGCCGTATAGGTCTTGGTCGCCGGGAGAGCCTTCTCCGGCCCGGCCATGATGTCGACGTGATACTCGGAGACGCCGGCCAGCGGTGAGCCCGGGTTGTTGGTCACGGCGAGGGTGATCGCACCGGCCTCGCGGGCGGCGCGGGTGGAGGCCACCAGGTCCGGGGAGCCGCCGGACTGGCTGACGGTGACGACGAGGACGTCGGTGAGGTCCGGGCGGGCGCCGTAGGCGGTGGTGGTGGACATCGAGGTGAGGCCGCAGGGCAGGCCGAGGCGGATCTCCAGGAGGTACTTGGCGTAGAGGGCGGCGTTGTCCGAGGTGCCGCGAGCGGTCAGCAGGACGAAGCGGGGTTTGCGGGCGGCGATGTCCTGGGCCACCTGCCGGATGCCGGGGGCGCCCTCCTCCAGGAGGCGGCGCAGCACGGCGGGCTGCTCGGCCATCTCACGGGCCATGATCCGGCCCGGGACGTCGCTCCGGGGGTCCGGTGTCTCGGAGGTCATGGTGGGCTCCCTGCGGGTGGGGTGCGGAGTGCTGCGCGGGGCGGCGCCGCACCCATTCCACTCCCCCATGGCGAATGGCGCCTGTCCTCCGCATGGAAAGACGATGACCCCACTCCACCTGGGCCACAAGGGGCAGCTCTGTTAGATTGGTCTAAACCACATAGCCCCTTTCGGGTACCGGTTGAGCCCCCCTCTTCGGACCGTTTCTTCAGATCGGCAGGCCAGCGTGGAAGTTGTCATAGTTCCGGACGCCAAGTCGGGCGGCGAGCTCATCGCCGAGGCCATGGCGCAACTCCTGAGGCGCAAGCCCGCGGCGCTGCTCGGCGTGGCCACCGGCTCCACCCCGCTGCCCGTCTACGAGGCGCTCGCGGCCAAGGTGCGCTCCGGTGCCGTGGACGCCTCGCGGGCGCGGATCGCGCAGCTCGACGAGTATGTGGGGCTGCCGGCCGAGCATCCGGAGTCGTACCGTTCGGTGCTCGCGCGCGAGGTGCTGGAGCCGCTCGGGATCGGGATGGACGCGTTCATGGGGCCCGACGGGACGGCCGAGGACGTGCAGTTGGCGTGCGCCGCGTACGACAGGGCGTTGACCGAGGCCGGCGGGGTGGATCTGCAGTTGCTCGGGATCGGGACCGACGGGCACATCGGGTTCAATGAGCCGTGCTCCTCGTTGGCCTCGCGGACCCGGATCAAGACGCTGACCGAGCAGACCCGGGTGGACAACGCGCGGTTCTTCGACGGGGACATCGGTCAGGTGCCGCATCACGTGATCACTCAGGGGATCGGGACGATTCTCGAGGCACGGCATCTGGTGCTGCTGGCTACCGGGGAGGGGAAGGCCGACGCGGTTGCCGCCACTGTGGAGGGGCCGGTGGCGGCGGTGTGTCCTGCTTCGGCGTTGCAGTTGCATCCGCATGCGACGGTTGTGGTCGATGAGGGGGCGGCTTCCAAGCTGAAGTTTGCGGAGTACTTCCGGTACACGTATGTCAACAAGCCGGAGTGGCAGGGGATTTAGGTCGGTTTCGTCTGCCGGGATCTGTGATCTTCGGGCTGCGGGTCGTGGTGGGTTGCTCACGCCCACGCGGCGGAGCCGCACATCGATACAGCCCCGCGCCCCTGAAAAACGTGCAGGCGCCGGTCCCTTGAAAGGACCGGCGCCTGACTCGTCGTAGTCGCTACACCCCCGCAATGACCTCCGCCGCCGCTCGCCCGCACACCCGGGCCGCGCCGTGAGTGGCGATGTGGAGGGCGCCTCTGGGGGGCGCCTGGGGGAGGCCCATTTCGACCACGATGGTGTCGGGGCGGGCCGACAGCAGGGTGTCGAGGGCGGATGCCATCCAGGGGTGGCGGTGTTCGTCACGGACCACGGCCACGATGCGGCGGGGGCCCGCCGCGGCCAGGGCGGTGCCGGCCGCGTTCTCACCGGCGAAGCTGCCCGTCTCCGTGCCGGGCAGGAGGCGGAAGAGTTCCGCCGCGACGCCCCAGGGGGTCTCATCGCCGACCGCGATGTTGGCGACGGGGGTGAGTGCGGCGACGTAGGGCGGTTCGGTGAGCGGGGTGAAGGGCCCCGCCGCGGTCGTCCTCAAGGCGCGGCGGGCTGCGCGGAGGCCCACTTCGGCGTCGGGGGTGCGTTCCGTGTCCGCTGCCGCCGCGGCGGCGGTCCAGCGGGCCAGTGCACGGACTCGTTCCGCCGCGTCCGCCAGGCGTTCCTCGGGGAGTTCGCCGGCGCGGACCGCGGAGACGAGGGCGTCGCGCAGGCGCCGTACCGTCTCGTCGTCGGCGAGGCCGCCGCCCACGCAGATCGCGTCGGCACCGGCTGCCACGGCGAGGACGCTGCCGCGCTCGATGCCGTACGTACCGGCGATGGCCTGCATCTCCATGCCATCGGTGACGATGAGGCCGTCGTAGCCGAGTTCGCCGCGGAGCAACTCCGTGAGCGCGCGCGGCGAGAGGGTCGCCGGCCGGTCCGGGTCCAGGGCGGGAATCAGGATGTGTGCGCTCATCACCGCGCGGGTGCCGGCCGCGATCGCTGCGCGGAACGGGGCCAGTTCGCGGGACTGGAGCACCGAGGTGTCCACGTCGATGCGCGGGAGCGCCTGGTGGGAGTCGACGGCCGTGTCGCCGTGGCCCGGGAAGTGCTTGGTGCAGGCGGCGACTCCGGCGGACTGCAGGCCGGTGACATAGGCGGCCGTGTGCCGGGCGACCAGGTCGGTGTCGGCGCCGAAGGAGCGTACGCCGATCACGGGGTTGGACGGGTTGGAGTTCACGTCGGCCGACGGGGCCCAGTTGAGGTTCACCCCGCAGGCGGCGAGGCGGCGTCCGAGTTCTGCGGCCACGTCCCGGGTCAGGTCGACGTCGTCGACCGCGCCCAGGGCGTTGTTGCCGGGAAAGGAGGAGCCGGTGCGGACCTCGAGGCGGGTGACGTCGCCGCCCTCCTCGTCGATGGCGACGAGGACGTCGTCACGTTCGGCGCGCAACTGGGCGGTGAGGGCGGCGAGTTGTTCGGGCGAGGCGATGTTGCGACCGAAGAGGCCGACCGAGGCGAGGCCTTCGCCCAGGCGGCGCAGCAGCCAGTCGGGGGCGGTCGTCCCGGTGAAGCCGGGCTGGAGGACGGTGAGGGCGTCGCGCGTGAGAGTGTCGGTGCCGCTGGCGAATGTCGTCATCGGGTGGCGTTATCCCTTCACTGCGCCGGCGGTCAGGCCCGCGGCCATCTTGCGCTGGACGAGGAGGAACAGGGCGACGATCGGCACGGCCATCATCGTGGCTCCGGCCATCATCGGCGCGTATTCGGTGCCGTGCTTGGTGGTGAAGTTGCCGAGCCAGACGGTCGCGGTCTGGTGCTGCTGGCTGAGCAGCATCAGGGCGTAGAGGTATTCGTTCCAGGCCTGGATGAAGCCGTAGACCGAGGTCGCGACCATGCCGGGGGCCAGGAGCGGGAAAACGACGCGGATGAAGGCGCCCGTGCGGCTGCAGCCGTCGACCATCGCCGCCTCTTCCAGCTCCTTGGGGATGTTGACGATGAAGCCGCGCAGCGTCCACACCGTGAAGGGGAGGATGAAGGTCAGGTACGTGATGATCAGGCCCGAGAGCTTGTCGTACTGCTCCAGGTCGTTGAGGAGCAGGAAGATCGGGATGATCATGGCGACCAGCGGGACCATCTGGACCGCGAGGATGCCGACGATCACGATCTTGCGGCCGCGGAAGGCGAACCGGGAGATGGCGAGCGCCGCCAGCAGGCCGACGACGATGCCGATCGCCACGACCGAGAGGGAGACGATCAGGCTGCGGCCGACCGGGCCCCAGAAGTCCGCGATGGCCAGCGCCCGGCGGAAGTTGTCGAGGGTGAAGCCGGTCGGGAACAGGCTCGGGTCGGGGTCGATGGTGTCCTTGGCCGGCTTGATGGCCGTGTTGAGCATCCAGTAGACGGGGAATCCGGCGGTGAGGAAGACCAGGAGGCCGAGGAGGTTCCAGCCCGCCTTCGACTTCCGGGGCTGCCCCGTGGTGCTCGCGGGCCCCCCGGTGGTGATCGCGCTCATTCGACCTCTCCGATCTTCAGCATCTGGCGCATGTACACGGCGACCACGCCGAGCAGCAGCACCACGGTGATCAGGGCGATCGCGGAGCCCTGCGCATAGTCGTTGACCACGAAGGCACGGTCGTACGAGTAGGTGGTCAGGAGCTGGAACTCCTGCTCGGGATGGCCGTTGCGCATCACGAAGACCTGTGGGAAGACACCCATGTCCCAGATGACCGACAGGGTCGTGAGCATCACGATGATCGGCTTGAGGATGGGCAGGGTGACGTAGCGGAACACTCCCCAGGAGCCCGCGCCGTCGAGGCGGGCCGCCTCCTCCAGTTCGGCCGGGACCTGGGTGAGGCCGGCGCATAGGGTGATGACGACGAACGGGACCGCTCCCCACACCACCAGCAGCATGATCACGGCGAGGCCCTGCGGCCCGCTGGCGAACCAGTTGTGGCCGATGAGATCCACGCCGGGCAGCTTGCTGAGCAGGGCGTTGAGGATGCCGTAGTCGGCGTCGAACAGCCACTTGAACACGGTGGTGGCGACGATGATGGGCATGCCCCAGCTGGCCACCAGCACGATGTTGACCAGCGTCTTCATCCAGCCGGAGACCCGCTGCAGAAGCAGGGCGATCAGCATGCCGAGCACCATCGTGAAGACGACCGAGCCGCCCGCGAAGACGATCGTGCGCAGCACGACCTGCCAGAACTCGCCGTCGCCCAGCACTCCGGTGAAGTTGTCGAACCCGACCCACTGGGCCGGCAGGAAGCCCCACAGCTGGGACTGTCCGAACTTCTGGAAGGACAGGGTGACCAGACGGACCAGCGGATAACCGAGGACCAGCGCCAGGATCAGCAGACAGGGGGCGAGCAGCAGCCAAGGGGTGGCCGCGCCGCCCGGCGTCCGGGCTCTGCGTGGGTTCTTGGCGACCGGCGGCGGTGGCGGCGGCGCCTGCCGCGGCGGCGGCACCTTGGCAGGGGTGGTCGTGTCTGCGGCACTCATCGCGCGCTCCTCAGCGGTCCCTCAGGTCGTACGGAGAGCGGGGTTCCGCCCGGGCGGAACCCCGCTTGCAGGTCACTTGGGGGTGATGTGCGGTTGGTTGGCGGGGGGCGCGGGCGGGGGGGCGGCCTCGACCGACTTCTTGCCGGTGCCGATGTCCTGCAGCATGGTCTGCAGGACCTGCGCCTTCTCGACCTGGCCCCAGCCGGGTGCCATCGGGACGAACCAGTTGGACTCGGCGGCGGTGGCCGGGACCGCCGTCGCGGGGTCGTTCTTCAGCGTCGCGAGGTCGGTCTTGTTGTTGGGCAGATTGCCCTTGGCCATCAGGCCCTTCTGGCCGGCGGGGCCGGTGAACGCGTCGATCCACTCGGCGGCGAGGGCCTGCGCCTTGGACTTGACCGGGACGGCGAGGTCGGAGCCGCCCAGGAAGACCGGGAGGTTCTTGCCGGACGGACCCGGCACCACGAAGTTCTCGAGGTTGTTCTTGAGCTTGCCGGTCTTGTCGTTCTTCGGGTCGGCGGAGGTCGCGCCCTCCCAGGCGGCACCGAAGATCATGCCGGACTTGCCCTGGCCGTAGACGATGTAACGGTCGGACTCGTCCTTGGTCTTGTCGCCGTGCATGTACTTGTCGATGACGTTCTTGAACTCCGTGAGGCCCTTGACCGACTCGGGCGAGGAGAGGTTGGCCTTCCACTGGCCGCCCTCCTCCTTGGCGATGGAGCCGCCGGCGTCGTAGACGAACGACATGGCCGCGTACCAGTCGCGGGTGGGCTGGTACCAGGCGGAGAACTTGTTCCCCTCCTTCGCCTGCACCTTGTCGAGGTCGGCGGTGAGTTCGGCGTAGGTCCTCGGCGTGGACTTGACGCCCGCCGAGGCGAAGACGTCCTTGCGCCAGTTGCCGACCCGACCGCCCGCGTAGTAGGGCACGCCGTAGGTCTTGCCGCCGTACGTCACCGAGGCCTTGAGGCCGTCGAGCCATGCGGCGGAGTTGCTGAACTTCGCCGGGTCCAGGGGGGCGAAGGCGCCCTTGACCATGTAGCCGAGCATCTCGGTGTTGCCCATCTCGACCACGTCGGGGGCCTTGTCGGTGGCGAGGACCGCGTCGAGCTTGGTGTTCTTGTCCGGCCAGCCGTAGTACTCGTGGTTGATCTTGATGCCGGGGTGCTTCTTCTGGACGGCCGCGTCGGCGGCCTTCACCAGGTTCGGCCAGTTGTTCTGGGCGTCGACGGTGAGCCAGACAGTCAGCTCCTTGGCGTCCGCGCCGCTGTTGGAAGAACCCTTGCCGTTGCTGCTGCCACACGCCGCGATGGAGACCATCATGCCCGCGATACCGATCGCGGCTATGAGCTTGCGCTTCACGCCACCCTCCTCAGGGATGCCCACACCTCCCCGCTCATGCGCCGGGACCTGAACCAATGGTGTAGACCAGTACCGGGAGCTTGGACCAGACCACGAGGCCTGTCAAGAGTGCTCGAAACGGCCCTGACCAGCCGTTATACGAGCTACATATGCAAGAACCTTTAAGTAAGAAGGCAGCGAAATCACCGGTGCCGGAGTACTCTCGTCCGCTAGACCACTTAGGCCTCCGTGGACTAGACCAAAAGAGCTGGCGACGGTATACAGAAGGGATCACGAAGTGACCCGCATCCGGAGCCGGGAAGGCAGAGCATGAGCAGCGACGTCAGCAGTGCGGAGACCGAGGGCGGGGCAGGTGTCCGTACCGCGCGCGTGCCCAAGTACTACCGCCTGAAGAAACATCTGCTCGACATGACGGAGACGCAGTCGCCCGGCACTCCGGTACCGCCCGAGCGCACCCTCGCCGCCGAGTTCGACACCTCCCGCACGACGGTGCGGCAGGCGCTGCAGGAGCTGGTCGTCGAGGGCCGCCTCGAACGCATCCAGGGCAAGGGCACCTTCGTCGCCAAGCCGAAGGTCTCCCAGGCGCTCCAACTCACCTCGTACACCGAGGACATGCGCGCCCAGGGACTGGAACCCACCTCGCAGCTGCTGGACATCGGCTACATCACCGCCGACGACCGCCTCGCCGAGCTCCTCGACATCACGGCCGGCGGCCGGGTGCTCCGTATCGAGCGCCTCCGCATGGCCAACGCCGAGCCGATGGCCATCGAGACGACCCACCTGAGCGCGAAGCGCTTCCCGGCGCTGCGCCGCTCGCTGGTGAAGTACACGTCCCTCTACACGGCGTTGGCCGAGGTCTACGACGTCCATCTCGCCGAGGCGGAGGAGACCATCGAGACCTCGCTGGCCACCCCGCGCGAGGCGGGCCTGCTCGGCACGGACGTGGGCCTGCCGATGCTGATGCTCTCCCGCCACTCGTACGACAAGACGGGCGAGCCGGTGGAGTGGGTGCGGTCGGTGTACCGGGGGGACCGGTACAAGTTCGTGGCGAGGCTGAAGCGCCCTGCCGATTGAGCGGGGGCGGGGCAGCGCCCCCAAAGGGGGCGCGGGGCTGTGTCCGATATGCGGCTCCGCCGCGTGGGCGCGACCAGCCACAACGGCGCCGCGGACAAAGAACAACTCCACGGCGCCCCCCCCCCCCCAGCGGAGCGTCACTGCACGCGGTGTAGCGCCCGCGCGACTCCTGTTCTACGGTCCTCCCGACTCCGTCTGGACGGGAGGACCGCCTCGTGCGTACCGCGAACGTCCGCTCCATCGTCATCTGGACCCTCGTCGCCCTGGTCGGAGCGGCGGGCTGGTCCGTGCTCGCGCTCTCCCGGGGTGAGAGTGTCTCGGCCGCCTGGATGGTCGCGGCGGCCCTCGGCTCGTACGCGATCGCCTACCGCTTCTACGCGAAGTTCATCGCGTACAAGGTGCTCAAGGTCGACGGCACCCGGGCCACCCCGGCCGAACGCCTCGACAACGGCATCGACTTCCACCCCACCGACCGTCGCGTCCTGCTGGGCCACCACTTCGCGGCGATCGCGGGTGCCGGGCCCCTGGTCGGGCCGGTGCTGGCCGCGCAGATGGGCTATCTGCCCGGCACGATCTGGATCATCGCCGGGGTGGTCTTCGCGGGCGCGGTCCAGGACATGGTGGTGCTGTTCTTCTCCACGCGCAGGGACGGGCGTTCGCTCGGTCAGATGGCCCGCGAGGAGATCGGACCCTTCGGTGGTGCGGCCGCGCTGATCGCCGCATTCGCCATCATGGTCATCCTGCTGGGTGTGCTGGCGCTGGTCGTCGTCAACGCGCTCGCCGCCTCGCCGTGGGGCACCTTCTCCATCGCGATGACCATCCCGATCGCCCTGCTGATGGGCTTTTACCTGCGGGTGCTTCGCCCCGGCCGGGTCGCCGAGGTCTCCCTGATCGGTGTGGCGCTGCTGCTGCTCGCGCTGGTCGCGGGCCGCTGGGTCGCCGAGTCCTCGTGGGCCGGCGCGTTCACCCTCGCGCCCTCGACCCTGGTCGTCTGGCTGGTGGGGTACGGCTTCATCGCCTCGATCCTGCCGGTGTGGATGCTGCTCGCGCCCCGCGACTACCTGTCCACCTTCATGAAGATCGGCACGATCGCGCTGCTCGCGCTGGGTGTGGTCGTCGCGCTGCCGACGCTGAAGATGGACGCGGTGACGGACTTCGCCTCGCGCGGCGACGGCCCGGTCTTCGCCGGGTCCCTGTTCCCCTTCGTCTTCATCACCATCGCCTGCGGGGCGCTGTCGGGCTTCCACTCGCTCATCTCCTCCGGTACGACGCCGAAGATGATCCAGAAGGAGACGCAGGTCCGGATGATCGGCTACGGCTCCATGCTGATGGAGTCGTCGGTCGCGATCATGGCGCTGGTCGCGGCGAGCATCATCGATCCTGGGCTGTACTTCGCGATGAACGCACCGTCCGGCGCGATCGGCACCACCGTGCAGAACGCCTCGCAGGTGGTGACCGGTTGGGGCTACCACATCTCCCCGGCCGACCTCGCGCAGGCCGCCAAGAGCGTCGAGGAGTCGACCCTGCTCTCCCGCACCGGCGGCGCGCCCACGCTCGCCGTCGGCGTCTCGGAGATCTTCTCCAAGGTCACCGGCGGGAGCCTCAGGGCCTTCTGGTACCACTTCGCGATCATGTTCGAGGCGCTGTTCATCCTGACCGCGCTGGACGCCGGTACGCGGGTGGGCCGGTTCATGCTGCAGGACATGCTGGGCAACGTCGTCCGGCCGTTCAGGAACGTGAGTTGGAAGCCGGGCCTGGTCATCACCAGCGCGGCCGTGTGCGCGCTGTGGGGGTACTTCCTGTGGGTGGGCGTCCACGAGCCCCTCGGCGGCATCAACCAGCTGTTCCCGGTCTTCGGCATCTCCAACCAGCTGCTCGCCGCGGTCGCGCTGGCCGTCTGCACGACCCTGCTGGTGAAGTCGGGGCGCCTCAAGTGGGCCTGGATCACCGGCATTCCACTGGCCTGGGACGCGACCGTGACGTTGACGGCCAGCTACCAGAAGGCGTTCTCCAGCGACCCCAAGGTCGGCTTCTTCGAGCAGCGGTCGGTGTTCCAGGACGCGATCGACGCCGGGAAGGTGCTGCCGCCCGCCAAGAGCATGGACGACATGCACACCGTGGTCACCAACTCCACGGTGGACGGTGTCCTTTCGGCGGTCCTGGCCGTCCTGATCGTCGTGGTGATCGCGGACGCCCTGCGGGTCTGCGTCCGGCACGTCCGCCGGCCGGCGCTCTCCTCGCTGAGCGAGTCGCCGTACGTCGAGTCGAGGATCACCGCCCCGGCGGGGCTGATCCCGACCCGCCAGGAGAAGGAGGAGGAGCGCCGTGCGGCCGTCGGTACTGCTGCGCCGGGCGATTAGGGGGGTGCGCTGGTACGTGCGGGAGCTGACGGACGAGTCGGCGTACGACCGTTATGTCGCGCATCTGCGCAAGACCCGTCCGGGGGCGCGGGTACCGTCCCGGCGCGAGTTCGAGCGGATGCGGACGGACCGTCAGGAGGAGGACCCACGCCGGGGTCTCCGCTGCTGCTGACAGCGATGTCGGGCTTTCACGGAATCGACATACCGATATGCGGGCGAGGTCTTCCGCTCCCGCAACACCGTGACCTAGATTGCCTGCGCATTACACAGGTGATCAGCGAGGGGACGGAGCCGGTATGTCAGATGTGTCCGAGGCGAGACCACCGGTGGTGACACCGGTCCGCGTGGTCATCGCCCTCTGTCTCGTGGCGCCCTTCGTGGCGATGCTCTGGGTCGGTTCCTACGCCAAGACGGACCCGGCGCTCGGCGGCATCCCGTTCTTCTACTGGTACCAGATGCTGTGGGTGCTGATCTCCACGGCGCTGACCATGACGGCGTACAAGCTGTGGCAGCGTGACCAGCGCGCCCGCGCCGCACAGAAGGGCGGTGCGTCGGAATGAGCCACGGTGTGAACGGCGTCGCGCTCGGCGTCTTCATCTTCTTCTTCCTGGCCGTCACGGTCATGGGCTTCCTGGCCGCGCGCTGGCGCAAGGCCGAGAACGAGCAGAGCCTCGACGAATGGGGCCTGGGCGGCCGGTCGTTCGGCACCTGGGTCACCTGGTTCCTGCTGGGCGGCGACCTGTACACGGCGTACACCTTCGTCGCCGTGCCCGCGGCGATCTACGCGGCGGGCGCGGCGGGCTTCTTCGCCGTGCCGTACACGATCCTGGTGTACCCGCTGATCTTCACGTTCCTGCCCCGCCTGTGGTCGGTCTCGCACCGCCACGGGTACGTGACCACCTCGGACTTCGTGCGCGGCCGCTTCGGCTCGAAGGGGCTGTCGCTGGCGGTGGCCGTGACCGGCATCCTGGCGACGATGCCGTACATCGCGCTGCAGCTGGTGGGCATCCAGGCAGTCCTCGACGTCATGGGGGTCGGCGGCAGCGCGGACTCCAACTGGTTCGTGAAGGACCTGCCGCTGCTGATCGCCTTCGGTGTGCTGGCGGCGTACACGTACTCGTCGGGTCTGCGCGCGCCCGCGCTGATCGCGTTCGTCAAGGACGCGCTGATCTACATCGTCATCGCCGTCGCGATCATCTACATCCCGATCAAGCTGGGCGGCTTCGACCACATCTTCGCCAAGGCGGGCGAGGCCTTCAGTGCGACCAACCCGGCGACGGGGAAGCCGCGCGGGGCGCTGGTTCCGGCCGAGGCGAACCAGTGGACGTACGCCACGCTGGCGTTGGGCTCCGCGCTCGCGCTGTTCATGTACCCGCACTCGATCACCGCGACGCTGTCCTCGAAGAGCCGTGACGTGATCCGCCGCAACACCACCATCCTTCCGCTGTACTCGCTGATGCTGGGCCTGCTCGCGCTGCTCGGCTTCATGGCGATCGCGGCCGGGGTGAAGGTCACCAACGGCCAGCTGGCGATCCCGCAGCTGTTCGAGGACATGTTCCCGAGCTGGTTCGCGGGCGTGGCCTTCGCGGCGATCGGTATCGGCGCGCTGGTGCCGGCGGCCATCATGTCGATCGCGGCCGCGAACCTCTTCACCCGCAACATCTACAAGGACTTCATCAGGCCCGACGCCACGCCCCAGCAGGAGACCAAGGTCTCCAAGCTCGTGTCCCTGCTGGTGAAGGTGGGCGCCCTGGTCTTCGTCCTCACCATGGACAAGACGGTCGCGATCAACTTCCAGCTGCTGGGCGGAATCTGGATCCTGCAGACCTTCCCGGCCCTGGTCGGCGGCCTGTTCACGCGCTGGTTCCACCGCTGGGCGCTGCTCGCCGGCTGGGCGGTCGGCATGGTCTACGGCACCCTCGCCGCGTACGGCGTCGCCTCTCCGACCAACCCGGGCCAGAAGCACTTCGGCGGCTCCAACGCGAACATCCCGGGCCTCGGCGAGATGGGCTACATCGGCCTCACGGCGTTCGTCCTGAACGTGCTGGTGACGGTGGTACTCACCTTCGTCCTGAAGGCGCTGAAGGCTCCCGAGGGCGTCGACGAGACGAAGCCGCAGGACTACACGGCGGACGCGGGCGACCCCGGCGTCCAGGTGGAGCTGCCGCCGGCGACCGCGGGCGCGGCCCACTAGCGGTTACGGCGATCGGCGGGCCGTCGGAGAAATCCGGCGGCCCGTTGTCGTACCCGTCCGGCAGACTCGGAGCCATGGACATCGTGATCAGGCAGGCGGAACCGGATGAATACGAGGCCCTCGGCGAGATCACCGCTCAGGCCTATCAGCAGGACGGCCTGCTCGCCTTCGGGGAAAGCGACTGGTATCTCGCCGAGTTGAGGGACGTCGCAGGGCGAGCGGCCGCCGCCGAGGTCCTGGTGGCCGAGCTGGGCGGCCGGCCGGTCGGCGGCGTCACCTACGTCCCGTCCGGCGGCCCCCTGGCAGATCTGGCCGGCCCGGGAGAGGCCGAGATACGCATGCTGGCCGTCGACCGGGCAGCCCGCGGCCGAGGCGCCGGAGAAGCCCTCGTACGTGCCTGTGTCGACCGGGCGAGAGCCGCGCAGCGCACCGGCATCGTCCTGTGCACCCAACCGCTCATGCACGCCGCCCACCGCATCTACGAACGCGCCGGATTCGTCCGCGCCCCCGAGCGCGACTGGAAGCCGATCCCGGGCCACGACTTCACACTGCTCACCTATGAGTTGACACTCTGACACGCTCCGAAGTCGGAGGCGACACAACATATGGGGGTGCTGTCCTCACCCGGCACTAGATGTATGCTCATGCTCGCTGTCGCCGCAGGGGAATCCGGTGCGAATCCGGAACTGTCCCGCAACGGTGTACCCATACGTGTTCGCACACATATGGGCGTCAGTCCGAGGACCTGCCGACAGTGCGCCCGGCCCATCCGGCCCGGGTGCCTTGACGTCCGGGCCTCGTGGAGTGGGTCGGTGGACGCGACGCCGTGTGCGCTCGTGACTGCCCCCCTGCCCTCCGCAAGGCCCCCGTGCCGAGCGAGGGAGAGCCTCACGTGACCATCGCGCCAGCAGACCCGGTTTCAGCCAGCGCAGCCGTGGCCGACGACGGCCTGGGAGCCGCGCTGCTGCGGACCCTGACCGAGCTGACCGCCGACCTCCCCGACGCCGACCCCGGCCGGGTCGCCGCCGCCGCGCTGCGCGGCCGGTCCGCCCGTGCGGACGAGACGGAGCTGCGCGAACTGGCCACGGAGGCGGCCGCCGGCCTCATCTCGGAGGACCCCGCGTACAGCAGGCTGGCAGCCAGGCTGCTGACGATCGGCATCGCCGCGGAGGCCGCCTCGCAGGGTGTCACGTCGTTCACGGAGTCCGTCGCCGTGGGCCACCGGGAGGGGCTGATCGCCGACCGCACGGCCGAGTTCGTACGGGTCCACGCCGACCGCCTCGACGCGCTGATCGACCCCGAAGCCGACGACCGTTTCGGCTACTTCGGCCTGCGCACGCTCCACAGCCGCTACCTCCTGCGGCACCCCATCACCCGCAAGGTCATCGAGATGCCCCAGCACTTCATGCTGCGGGTGGCGAGCGGCCTTGCCGAGGACGCCGTGTCCGATGCGACGACGGGGAGCCGGTCGATGGACGAAGTCACCGCGCTCTACGGCCTGATGAGCCGCCTCGACTACCTGCCGTCCTCCCCCACCCTCTTCAACTCCGGCACCCGGCACCCCCAGATGTCGTCCTGCTACCTCCTCGACTCCCCGCTCGACGAGCT
This sequence comes from Streptomyces sp. NPDC051172, assembly GCF_040682555.1. NCBI lineage: Bacteria > Bacillati > Actinomycetota > Actinomycetes > Kitasatosporales > Streptomycetaceae > Streptomyces > Streptomyces sp. NPDC051172. The sequence continues at coordinate 2,860 of NZ_JBFBBE010000058.1, read as the reverse complement.
GGACTCCATCTACGACCGCTACCACCAGGTCGCCCGCCTCTCGAAGCACGCCGGCGGCATCGGCCTGTCGTACAGCCGCATCCGCGCCCGCGGCTCCCTCATCCGCGGCACCAACGGCCACTCCAACGGCATCGTCCCGTTCCTGAAGACCCTCGACGCCTCGGTCGCCGCCGTGAACCAGGGCGGCCGCCGCAAGGGCGCTGCCGCCGTCTACCTGGAGACCTGGCACTTGGACATCGAGGAGTTCCTGGAGCTGCGTGACAACACCGGTGAGGACGCCCGCCGTACACACAACCTGAACCTCGCGCACTGGGTCCCGGACGAGTTCATGCGCCGCGTGAACGCCGACGCGCAGTGGTCCCTGTTCTCCCCGGCGGACGTGCCGGAGCTGGTCGACCTGTGGGGCGAGGAGTTCGACGCCGCGTACCGCAGGGCGGAGGAGGCGGGGCTCGCGAGGAAGACCATCCCGGCCCGCGACCTCTACGGCCGCATGATGCGCACCCTCGCCCAGACCGGCAACGGCTGGATGACCTTCAAGGACGCCGCCAACCGCACCGCAAACCAGACGGCCGAGCCGGGCCACGTCGTCCACTCCTCCAACCTCTGCACGGAGATCCTGGAGGTCACGAACGACGGCGAGACGGCGGTCTGCAACCTGGGGTCGGTCAACCTCGGCGCGTTCGTGGCCGGTGGGGACATCGACTGGGAGCGGCTGGACGAGACGGTCCGTACGGCCGTGACCTTCCTGGACCGCGTGGTCGACATCAACTTCTACCCCACCGAGCAGGCAGGCCGCTCGAACGCCCGCTGGCGCCCCGTGGGCCTGGGCGCGATGGGCCTCCAGGACGTCTTCTTCAAGCTGCGCCTGCCCTTCGACTCCCCGGAGGCGAAGGCCCTGTCCACCCGGATCGCCGAGCGCATCATGCTCGCCGCGTACGAGGCCTCCGCCGACCTGGCCGAACGGAGCGGCCCGCTGCCGGCCTGGGAGAAGACCCGCACGGCCCGCGGCGTCCTGCACCCCGACCACTACGCCACCGAACTCACCTGGCCGGAGCGCTGGGCGGCCCTCCGGGAGCGCATCGCGACCGTCGGCCTGCGCAACTCGCTCCTCCTCGCGATCGCCCCCACCGCCACCATCGCGTCGATCGCGGGCGTGTACGAGTGCATCGAGCCGCAGGTCTCCAACCTCTTCAAGCGCGAGACCCTCTCCGGGGAGTTCCTCCAGGTCAACTCCTACCTGGTGAAGGACCTCAAGGAGCTCGGCGTCTGGGACGCCCGCACCCGCGAGGCCCTGCGCGAGGCGAACGGCTCGGTGCAGGACTTCGGCTGGATCCCGGCCGACGTACGGGCCCTGTACCGCACGGCGTGGGAGATCCCGCAGCGCGGACTGATCGACATGGCGGCGGCCCGCACGCCGTTCCTGGACCAGTCCCAGTCCCTGAACCTGTTTCTGGAGACGCCGACCATCGGCAAGCTCTCCTCGATGTACGCGTACGCCTGGAAACAGGGCCTGAAGACGACGTACTACCTGCGCTCCCGCCCGGCGACGCGCATCGCCCGAGCCGCACAGGCGACCGTCCCCGTGCAGCAAGCAGCCGACCCCGAAGCGGTCGCCTGCTCCCTGGAAAACCCCGAGTCCTGCGAGGCCTGCCAGTAATGACCACCCGTAACCAGAACCTGCTCGACCCGGGCTTCGAACTGACCCTGCGCCCCATGCGCTACCCGGACTTCTACGAGCGCTACCGGGACGCCATCAAGAACACCTGGACCGTGGAGGAGGTCGACCTCCACTCGGACGTCGCCGACCTCGCCAAGCTCACGCCCGCCGAGCAGCACCTGATCGGCCGCCTGGTCGCGTTCTTCGCGACGGGCGACTCGATCGTGGCGAACAACCTGGTCCTGACCCTGTACAAGCACATCAACTCCCCTGAGGCACGGCTCTATCTGAGCCGCCAGCTGTTCGAGGAGGCGGTGCACGTCCAGTTCTATCTGACCCTCCTGGACACCTACCTCCCCGACCCGGAGGACCGCGCCGCCGCCTTCGCGGCCGTCGAGAACATCCCCTCCATCCGCGAGAAGGCCCAGTTCTGCTTCAAGTGGATGGACTCGGTGGACAACCTGGACCGCCTGGAGTCCAAGGCCGACCGCCGCCGCTTCCTGCTCAACCTGATCTGCTTCGCCGCCTGTATCGAGGGCCTGTTCTTCTACGGGGCCTTCGCGTACGTCTACTGGTTCCGCAGCCGGGGCCTGCTGCACGGCCTGGCCACCGGCACCAACTGGGTGTTCCGCGACGAGACGATGCACATGTCCTTCGCGTTCGACGTGGTCGACACCGTCCGCAAGGAGGAGCCGGAGCTCTTCGACGACCGGCTCGAGCAGCAGGTGACGGACATGCTGCGGGAAGCCGTCGAGGCCGAGCTGCAGTTCGGGCGCGACCTGTGCGGCGACGGTCTGCCCGGCATGAACACCGAGTCGATGCGCCAGTACCTGGAGTGTGTCGCCGACCAGCGTCTGACCCGCCTCGGCTTCGCCCCGGTGTACGGCTCCGAGAACCCGTTCTCCTTCATGGAGTTGCAGGGCGTCCAGGAACTGACCAACTTCTTCGAGCGCCGCCCTTCGGCGTACCAGGTGGCGGTGGAGGGAACGGTCGACCTGGACGAGGACTTCTGAAGTCGACTCCGTGCGCTCGGCGTTGTCCCGCAACAGCGTCCTGACCGAGGTGCTGGAGCGGACCGCGGGCCGAGGATGCCGAGCTCGATCTCGGCCGGGAGATCTTCGCGGATCTACGGGGCGGGTTGGTGGTAGGGAACCATGAGGTGGGGGGGTTAAGCACCGCAAGGGGTCTCCGCCGTATTGATCG
>NZ_JBFBBE010000057.1:0-57796 GCF_040682555.1 Streptomyces sp. NPDC051172 | reverse complement strand
GGACGGCCACCCGGCGATCACCGCTGCCCGCACCCCGAAGAAACACCCGCAACCCGCCCGACACCCGTGATCAATATTCACGCGGTGGATCGAGGCTGAGGCAAAGGTCCGGCACAGGTGTCACCGACGATGTCTCACCAGCCGCATACGGGGGCCCCGTTGGTGGCACGATGGTTCTGGCGGGGGTGCGCGGGGCTGGCATCCCCGGGCCGGGAGAGCGGACCGACCGAGGGTGTGATCAGTTGTGGCCATTTCACTGTCAGTGGTGCTGCTGTTGGCGATCATCCTGGTGGTGTTGATCAGGGGAGGCTCCATCAAGGCCGGCCCGGCGATCGTCGCGGTGCTCTTCGGCTTCTTCCTCGCATCGACCGGCATGGCCCCGTCGATCAACCGGTTCCTGAACTCGATAGCGGAGACCATCAACTCGATCAGCTTCTGATCCAGGCAGATGCTCCGCCCGCCGAGGACGCGGAGGCCGCTGCGCCGCGCCCGTGGACGATCACGCCCCACGCGCCGGACGTAGCGGCGCCCGAAACGATCAGGGCCGGGCCGGAGGAAGTCCTCCGGCCCGGCCCTGATGCGTGGAGAGCGGGCGACGGGAATCGAACCCGCGTAGCTAGTTTGGAAGACTAGGGCTCTACCATTGAGCTACGCCCGCACAGCGCGCGCCGCAGGTCAGGTGACCGCGGCACAGAAGGCATCGTAGCGGGTCCGGCCCCCTCGGCGCACACTCCGTAAATGCGGCGGCCGCGTTGCCAGCGGGCATGTACCCTACGTGTCGCACCTGACGGGGTGTGGCGCAGCTTGGTAGCGCGTCCGCTTTGGGAGCGGAAGGCCGTGGGTTCAAATCCCGCCACCCCGACCACCGACCGGTCAACACCGGTCACCCCGGGCGATCACCTCTCATGATCGCCTTTGGGGCGTTCAGCCGCTGCGGTTACTATGCAAGCTGCGTGCCCGTGTGTCTCATCCACAGGAATCCACTGGACCACCACTGGAGATCCTTCGGACGTCCTCCGGGCGGCGAAATCCGCCGGACCAGTCTGGCTCCGGCAGAAACCAAGAAGTCAGCCACAAGGAGACCGAACCGTGAAGAGCGCCGTGGAGACCCTGAACCCGACCCGGGTTCGGCTCACTGTCGAGGTGCCCTTCGAGGAGCTCAAGGACAGCCTCGACGCGGCGTACAAGAAGATCAACCAGCAGGTCACGGTGAAGGGCTTCCGGAAGGGCAAGATCCCGGCGCGCGTCATCGACCAGCGGTTCGGCCGCGGTGCGGTCCTGGAGGAGGCGGTCAACGACGCGCTTCCGAAGTTCTACACCGAGGCGGTCAACGAGGCCGAGCTGAACGTCCTCGGCCAGCCCGAGGTCGACATCACGGAGCTGAAGGACGGCGAGACGCTGAACTTCACCGCCGAGGTCGACGTCCGTCCCGCCCTCGAGATCCCGGACTACTCCGGCATCGAGGTCGAGGTCGACGCCGTCGAGGTCACCGACGAGGACGTCGACAAGTCGGTCGAGCAGCTCCGCGAGCGCTTCGCCTCGACCTCCCCGGTCGAGCGCGCCGCCGAGGACGGCGACGTCGTCACCATCGACCTGGAGGCCAAGGTCGAGGGCGAGGTCCTGGAGGACGGCGTCGCGAACGGCGTCTCCTACACCATCGGCTCCGGCGAGCTGCTCGACGGCATCGACGACGCCGTGAAGGGCCTGGAGGCCGGTGGCGAGGCCACCTTCACCTCCGAGCTCAAGGGCGGCTCCGCGGCCGGCAAGGAGGCCGAGGTCACCGTCAAGGTCACCCAGGTCGCCGCCCGCGAACTGCCCGAGCTGGACGACGAGTTCGCGCAGCTCGCCTCCGAGTTCGACACCCTGGAGGAGCTGAAGGCGGACAGCCGCAAGCGCCTCGAGAACATGAAGCAGTACGACCAGGCCACGCAGGCCCAGGAGCGCGTCCTGGAGAAGCTGCTCGAGCTGGTCGAGGTCCCGGTCCCCGAGAAGCTGCTCGAGGACGAGATCAACACCCGCAAGCACAACCTCGAGCACCACCAGCTCGGCCAGATGGGCCTCGACCTCGAGAAGTACCTCGAGATCCAGGGCAAGACGGTCGAGGAGTTCGAGGCCGAGACCGAGGAAGCCGCGGTCAAGGGCATCAAGACCCAGTTCGTCCTCGACGAGCTGGTCAAGCAGGAGAAGCTCAACGTCAACCAGGAGGAGCTCACCGAGCACCTCATGCGGCGTGCGGCCTCCTCCGGCATGTCCCCCGACCAGTTCGCCCAGGCCGTCGTCGAGGGCGGCCAGGTTCCGCTCCTGGTCGGCGAGGTCGCCCGCGGCAAGGCCCTCGCGGTGGTCGTCGAGGCCGCCACGGTCAAGGACACCAACGGCGAGGTCATCGACCTGGACGACGAGGACGAGGTCGAGGCGGCCGCCGAGGTCGCCGCGGAGGCCACGGAGGCCGACGCCACCGAGACCGCCGAGGAGAAGACCGAGGGCTGAACGCCCACGGCGCCTTGCAGTGCGTAGGACGGGCCCCGGGTCGCTTGACGACCCGGGGCCCGTTTGCCTCCCCAGGAGCGCGGGGCTGTGCCGGTGTGCGGCTCCGCCGCGTGGGCGCGACCAGCCGCAGACAACCGCACCCGCCCACGTACCAAAAGTGACCATGACGCTACGCCCCCGGCGAACACCCCCCTCCGCGGGATTCCCCGAAGGGACCCGCGCGTTAGGGTCCATGAATATGGGGGCAGGGAACTCGGCGATACCGCCGGAGGCCCCCGCAGGGAAACGTGAGACGGCCCGGCGCCGTCGTAAGACGAGCAGGTGGATACGTGACGAATCTGATGCCCTCAGCCGCCGGCGAGCCTTCCATCGGTGGTGGCCTCGGCGACCAGGTCTACAACCGGCTGCTCAACGAGCGGATCATCTTCCTCGGCCAGCCGGTCGACGACGACATTGCGAACAAGATCACTGCACAGCTGCTGCTCCTTGCCGCCGACCCGGACAAGGACATCTACCTGTACATCAACAGCCCGGGCGGCTCGATCACGGCCGGCATGGCGATCTACGACACCATGCAGTACATCAAGAACGACGTGGTGACGATCGCGATGGGCCTCGCCGCCTCGATGGGCCAGTTCCTGCTCAGCGCGGGCACCCCGGGCAAGCGCTTCGCGCTCCCGAACGCCGAGATCCTGATCCACCAGCCCTCCGCCGGCCTGGCGGGCTCGGCCTCCGACATCAAGATCCACGCCGAGCGGCTGCTGCACACCAAGAAGCGCATGGCCGAGCTCACGGCTCAGCACACCGGTCAGTCGTTCGAGGAGATCACCCGCGCCTCCGACCGCGACCGCTGGTTCGACGCCGATGAGGCCAAGGAGTACGGCCTCATCGACGACGTCATCACGACGGCCGCCAACATGCCGGGCGGCGGCGGTACCGGGGCCTGAGCCCCACCGCGGAGCCCCTGAGGCCCCGCACAGCCCCCAGCCGACCGCCTCAGCTCCTAGGAGACAGACAGTGAACGACTTCCCCGGCAGCGGCCTGTACGACCGCTCACGCGCCGAGTACACGGGCCCCACGGCGGAGTCCCGTTACGTCATCCCGCGCTTCGTCGAGCGCACCTCGCAGGGCATCCGCGAGTACGACCCGTACGCGAAGCTCTTCGAGGAGCGCGTGATCTTCCTGGGCGTCCAGATCGACGACGCCTCGGCCAACGACGTCATGGCGCAGCTGCTGTGCCTGGAGTCGATGGACCCCGACCGGGACATCTCGGTCTACATCAACAGCCCCGGCGGCTCCTTCACGGCGCTGACCGCGATCTACGACACGATGCAGTTCGTGAAGCCGGACATCCAGACGGTCTGCATGGGCCAGGCGGCCTCCGCCGCCGCCATCCTGCTGGCCGCCGGTACGCCCGGCAAGCGCATGGCGCTGCCGAACGCCCGCGTGCTGATCCACCAGCCCTACAGCGAGACGGGCCGCGGCCAGGTGTCCGACCTGGAGATCGCCGCGAACGAGATCCTGCGGATGCGTTCGCAGCTGGAGGAGATGCTCGCCAAGCACTCCACTACGCCGATCGAGAAGATCCGCGAGGACATCGAGCGCGACAAGATCCTCACGGCCGAGGAGGCGCTCTCGTACGGCCTGATCGACCAGATCATCTCCACCCGGAAGATGAACAACGCGGCCGTCCGCTAGTCGGAGGCTGTATCGTCTGCCGCCCCTTGGCACGGTAAGTGGGCTTTGACACGCTGCACGTCAAAGTGAACCGCGCCAAGGGGGGCCCGAACGGGGGGCCCGGCAAGGTACCGTCGGATTAAGGCAGCACCAGGAGCCGCTGGATTCAGGCGTCTCCCAGGCGAAGGGGAAGCACACCGTGGCACGCATCGGTGACGGCGGCGATCTGCTCAAGTGCTCGTTCTGCGGCAAGAGCCAGAAGCAGGTCAAGAAGCTCATCGCAGGGCCTGGTGTGTACATCTGCGACGAGTGCATCGACCTCTGCAACGAGATCATCGAGGAAGAGCTCGCCGAGACGAGCGAGGTGCGCTGGGAGGAACTTCCCAAGCCGCGCGAGATCTACGAGTTCCTCGAGGGCTATGTCGTCGGCCAGGAGCCGGCGAAGAAGGCCCTCTCGGTGGCGGTCTACAACCACTACAAGCGCGTCCAGGCCGGCGAGAACGGCGGCGCCAACGGCCGTGACGACGCGATCGAGCTGGCGAAGTCCAACATCCTGCTGCTCGGCCCCACGGGCTCCGGCAAGACCCTCCTGGCCCAGACCCTGGCCCGCATGCTGAACGTGCCGTTCGCCATCGCAGACGCCACGGCGCTGACGGAGGCCGGCTACGTCGGCGAGGACGTCGAGAACATCCTGCTCAAGCTGATCCAGGCGGCCGACTACGACGTCAAGAAGGCCGAGACCGGGATCATCTACATCGACGAGATCGACAAGGTCGCGAGGAAGAGTGAAAACCCTTCCATCACCCGCGACGTGTCGGGGGAGGGCGTCCAGCAGGCCCTGCTGAAGATCCTGGAGGGCACGACCGCCTCTGTGCCCCCGCAGGGCGGCCGCAAGCACCCCCACCAGGAGTTCATCCAGATCGACACGACGAACGTCCTGTTCATCGTGGGCGGCGCCTTCGCGGGCCTGGAGAAGATCATCGAGTCCCGGGCGGGCGCGAAGGGCATCGGCTTCGGCGCGACGATCCGCTCCAAGCGCGAGCTGGAGGCGAAGGACCAGTTCGAGGACGTCATGCCGGAGGACCTGGTCAAGTTCGGCATGATCCCCGAGTTCATCGGCCGCCTCCCGGTCATCACCTCGGTCCACAACCTGGACCGCGAGGCCCTGCTCCAGATCCTGGTCGAGCCGCGTAACGCCCTGGTGAAGCAGTACCAGCGACTGTTCGAACTCGACGGTGTGGAACTGGACTTCGAGCGCGAGGCCCTTGAGGCCATCGCCGACCAGGCCATCCTCCGCCAGACGGGCGCCCGCGGCCTGCGCGCCATCATGGAGGAAGTCCTCATGTCGGTCATGTACGAGGTCCCGTCCCGCAAGGACGTCGCCCGCGTGGTCGTCACGGCGGACGTCGTCCACTCGAACGTCAATCCGACCCTGATCCCGCGGGATGCGCGGGGCCGCGGGCCGGGCGAGCAGAAGACGGCGTAACCGCCGTAGCGCACACGGCGAAGGGGCCCCGGTCGACCGACCGGGGCCCCTTCGTGGCTTTCTGCCGGAGCTGTACGGCGTCAGGCCTTGACGCGTACGTCGTTGCGGAGCTTTGCCGCGAGGGAGGCCGCGTCGTCGATCGAGGCCCCGCCGCTGGAGAGGTCGGCCAGCGCGAAGGACGACACGACGGCCACGGTGCTGTGGTCACCCCAGATGCACATCGGCATCTTGATGGTCTTGGCGCTGCCGGCGCCCGTGCTCGACGCCCCGCCGTCGATCTCGATGAACTGGCATTTCATGACGCCGTTCGAGAAGCCGGAAGGCGTCACCGCCTGCGGGCTGCCGATCAGTTTGCCGTTGGTGCCGCTGCTGCTCTGGCCCTTGTCGGACTCCGACTTGACCTTGGCGAACATGGCATCGACGACGGCCTCGGGGTCGTTGATGGTGCCGTACACACCGCTGAAGGACAGGTTCTTCGCGCTGAGACCGGTGCCGCTCTTGTACCCGGCGCTGACGTCCTTGGGGTTCTGCACTCCCCACTTCTGGAAGTCGGCCTTGTCCTGGCTGGTCATCTGACCGGCGGAGTCGGCACTCTGGGACTTCGTGTACTCGCCGTTGATCACGGTCGCCGGCGCCGTGAGCGTGTGGGCCCCGTCATCCGCGACGCTGCCGGAACCGCCGCCGATCACGAAGTACACCCCGACCCCGATGGCCGCCACGACCGCCACCGCGCCGATGATCAGGGCCGCCTTCTTGCCGCCGCCGCCCGGCGCCGGCGGCTGCGGGACGGTGTAGGGCTGCTGGCCGTAAGGGTCCTGGCCGTAGGGGGGTTGCTGCGGGTAGCCGTAGCCGGGCTGCGGCGGGGGAGCCTGCTGGGGGTAGCCGTAACCCGGCTGGGGCTGGGGCTGGGGCGGAGGGGCCTGCTGGGGGTAGCCGTAGCCGGGCTGGGCCGGAGGGGCCTGCGGCGGCTGCTGGCCGTAGGGCCCCGGCTGGCCGTACGGTCCGGGCTGCTGAGGCTGCCCGCCGTACGGGCCCGGCTGGTTGTAGCTCATTACTGGGTTCCCCTCCAGATGCTTATATGTCTCCGACATCCTGGCGTAGACCGGGAGCGCGCGTCCCATCGGGGGGCGCACCATCACAGAACAAACGCGTTTCGGGACACGCCCGTGACACCCCTAAACTGACCCCGTGACCGAGAACGCTCAGCAGCAGCCACCAGCGCCCGACACCGAACTGCCGACCCAGTACGCGCCGGCCGACGTAGAGGGGCCGCTGTACGAGCGCTGGGTGGAGCGCGGTTACTTCGAGGCCGACGAGAAGAGCGACAAGCCGCCGTACACCATCGTCATCCCGCCGCCGAACGTCACCGGCAGCCTGCACCTCGGGCACGCCTTCGAGCACACCCTCATCGATGCGCTGACACGTCGTAAGCGCATGCAGGGCTTCGAGACGCTCTGGCAGCCCGGCATGGACCACGCCGGCATCGCCACCCAGAACGTCGTCGAGAGGGAGTTGGGCAAGGAGGGCAAGTCCCGCCACGACCTCGGCCGTGAGGCCTTCGTCGACCGCGTCTGGCAGTGGAAGGGCGAGTCCGGCGGGCAGATCTCCGGGCAGATGCGGCGCCTGGGCGACGGTGTCGCCTGGTCGCGCGAGCGGTTCACGATGGACGAGGGCCTGTCCCAGGCCGTCCAGACCATTTTCAAGCGCCTCTACGACGACGAGCTGATCTACCGCGCCGAGCGCATCATCAACTGGTGTCCCCGGTGTCTGACCGCGATCTCCGACATCGAGGTCGAGTACCAGGACGACGACGGCGAGCTGGTCTCCCTCAAGTACGGCGAGGGGGAGGAGACGCTGGTCGTCGCCACCACCCGCGCCGAGACCATGCTCGGTGACACGGCCGTCGCGGTGCATCCGGAGGACGAGCGGTACAAGCACCTCGTCGGCAAGCAGATCAAGCTGCCGCTGACCGACCGCACCATCCCGGTCGTCGCGGACGAGCACGTCGACCCGGAGTTCGGCACCGGCGCCGTCAAGGTCACCCCGGCCCACGACCCGAACGACTTCGAGATCGGGCAGCGCCACAACCTCCCGGCCATCACGGTCATGGACGAGCACGCCGTGATCACCGTCCACGGCCCCTTCCAGGGCCTGGACCGCTTCGAGGCCCGCTCGGCGATCGTCGCCGCGCTGCGCGCCGAGGGCCGGATCGTCGCCGAGAAGCGGCCCTACGTCCACTCCGTCGGCCACTGCTCGCGCTGCAAGACCACCATCGAGCCGCGGCTGTCCATGCAGTGGTGGGTCAAGGTCGGCCCGCTCGCCAAGGCCGCCGGTGACGCGGTCCGCGAGGGCAAGGTCAAGATCCACCCGCAGGAGATGGAGAAGCGGTACTTCGACTGGGTCGACAACCTCCACGACTGGTGCATCTCGCGGCAGTTGTGGTGGGGTCACCGCATTCCGGTCTGGTACGGCCCTCAGGGCGAAGTCGTCTGCGTCGGACCGGACGAGCAGCCGCCGAGCGGCGAAGGGTGGCGCCAGGACACCGACGTCCTCGACACCTGGTTCTCCTCCGGCCTGTGGCCCTTCTCCACCCTCGGCTGGCCCGAACAGACCGAGTCGCTCGCGAAGTTCTACCCGAACTCCGTCCTGGTCACCGGCTACGACATCCTCTTCTTCTGGGTCGCCCGGATGATGATGTTCGGCCTGTACGCGATGGACGGCACCCCGCCGTTCCACACCATCGCCCTGCACGGCATGGTCCGCGACCAGTTCGGCAAGAAGATGTCGAAGTCCTTCGGGAATGCCGTCAATCCCCTGGACTGGATGGACAAGTACGGCAGCGACGCCCTCCGGTTCACCCTCGCCCGCGGCGCCAACCCGGGCGTCGACGTCCCGATCGGCGAGGACTGGGTCCAGGGCTCCCGCAACTTCGCCAACAAGATCTGGAACGCCACCCGGTTCGCACTGATGAACGGCGCGACGGTTCAGGGCCCGCTGCCGGACGCCTCGAAGATGGCCGCGACCGACCGCTGGATCCTCTCCCGCCTCAACTCCGTCGTCGCCGAAGTCGACGCGCTCTACGAGGACTTCCAGTTCGCGAAGCTCTCCGACGCGCTGTTCCACTTCGCGTGGGACGAGGTCTTCGACTGGTACGTCGAGCTGTCCAAGACGACGTTCCAGGCGGGCGGCGAGGCGGCCGAGGTCAGCAAGCGGGTCCTCGGCGAAGTCCTCGACGTCACCCTCAAGCTCCTCCACCCGGTCGTCCCCTTCGTCACGGAGACGCTCTGGACCACCCTCACGGGCGGTGAGTCGGTCGTCGTCGCCGAGTGGCCGAAGGACAGTGGCTTCCGTGACGCGGGCGCCGAGAAGGAGATCGAGACTCTCCAGTCGGTCATCACCGAGGTCCGCCGCTTCCGTGCCGACCAGGGTCTGCAGCCGGGCCAGCGGGTTCCGGCCCGTCTGACCCTGGACGGCACGGCGCTGGCTCCGCACGAGGCGGCCATCCGCCAGCTGCTGCGTCTGCAGCCGGAGGGGGACTCCTTCACGGCCACGGCGACCCTGCCGGTCGGCGGCGCCGAGGTCGCCCTCGACCTGTCCGGCACGATCGACGTGGCGGCGGAGCGCAAGCGCCTCGCGAAGGACCTCGCGGCCGCCGAGAAGGAGAAGGCCCAGGCCACCGCCAAGCTCGGCAACGAGGCGTTCCTGGCCAAGGCACCGGACAACGTGGTGGACAAGATCCGCGGGCGCCTGGCGAAGGCGGAGGAGGACATCACGCGGATCCAGGCCCAGCTGGACCGGCTGCCGGAAGCGTGAGTCGTCTTGCCCAGCCGCAGGCCCCGGTGCTGATGAGCGCCGGGGCCTTCGCATGCCTATAGGGGCGCGGTGCTGTATCGATATGCGGCTCCGCCGCGTGGGCGCGACCAGCCACAACGCACCCGCACTCGCCGGACAAGACCTTGCCTCCAACTCCCTGGGCGCACTGTCAGTCGACCTCCGTAGACTGACCCCGTGAGTGAAAGCGACCCCTTCGACGACATCGTCGCCGCCGAGACAGACCGCGACCCCGACCTCGCGATCATTGAGGCCGGCAGCCGCACCCTGCGCACGCAGGGCGGCCCGCCGCAGGCCGATGTGCCCGCGCGGCCGGAAGACCCCGAGGTCGACAAGGCCCTGCGCGAGGTCGAGGCGGAGCTCGCCACCCGCTGGGGCGAGACCAAGCTCGAGCCCTCGGTCAGCCGTATCGCCGCGCTGATGGACGTCCTGGGCGAGCCGCAGCGCTCGTACCCCTCGATCCACATCACCGGCACCAACGGCAAGACCTCCACCGCCCGCATGATCGAGGCCCTCCTCGGCGCCTTCGAACTGCGCACCGGCCGCTACACCTCCCCGCACGTCCAGTCGATCACCGAGCGCATCAGCCTGGACGGTGCCCCGATCTCCGCCGAGCGCTTCGTCGAGACGTACGAGGACATCAAGCCGTACATCGAGATGGTCGACGCGCAGCAGGAGTACCGGCTGTCCTTCTTCGAGGTGCTGACGGGCATGGCGTACGCGGCCTTCGCGGACGCGCCCGTCGATGTCGCCGTGGTGGAAGTGGGGATGGGCGGCTCCTGGGACGCGACCAACGTCATCGACGGGGACGTCGCCGTCATCACCCCCATCGACCTCGACCACACCGACCGCCTCGGTGAGACGCCCGGAGCGATCGCCACCGAGAAGGCCGGCATCGTCAAGCAGGACGCGACGGTCATCCTGGCCCAACAGCCGGTGGACGCGGCCCAGGTGCTGCTGAAGAAGGCCGTCGAGGTCGACGCCACCGTGGCCCGCGAGGGCCTGGAGTTCGGGGTCGTGGCACGTCAGGTCGCGGTCGGCGGACAGTTGCTCACCCTGCGCGGCCTCGGCGGCGAGTACGGCGAGGTGTACCTCCCGCTCCACGGCCCCTACCAGGCGCACAACGCGGCCGTCGCGCTCGCCGCAGTGGAGGCGTTCTTCGGGGTCGGTTCGCAGCGGCCCGAGCCGCTCGACATCGACACCGTCCGTAAGGCTTTCGCGGCCGTCTCCTCGCCCGGGCGGCTCGAAGTCGTACGGCGCTCGCCCACCGTCGTCCTGGACGCCGCCCACAATCCGGCCGGCGCCCGCGCCACCGCCGAGGCGATCGGTGAGGCCTTCGACTTCAGCCGGCTGATCGGTGTGGTCGGTGCGAGCGGCGACAAGAACGTACGAGGAGTGCTGGAGGCCTTCGAGCCGATCTTCGCCGAGGTCGTCGTCACGCAGAACTCCAGCCACCGCGCGATGGACGCCGACGAGCTCGCCGCGATCGCCGTGGAGGTGTTCGGCGACGAGCGCGTCCAGGTCGAACCAAGACTGCCGGACGCCCTGGAGGCCGCGATCACGCTGGCCGAGGAGGAGGGCGAGTTCGCGGGCGGTGGCGTGCTCGTGACCGGATCCGTCATCACCGTCGGCGAGGCCCGGCTGCTGCTGGGAAGGGGCTGACCGCTCGTGCGTACGCTCTGTGCCTCGACCCTGATCGGCGAGTTCTTCGTGATCGGCTTCGCCGGACTCGTCGCCATGAAGGACCCCGGCCTCGCCACGTCGACGGTGTGGACGGTCAGCGGCATCGCGATGTTCCTGTGCGTCGCGCTGTGCGGTGTCGTGACGCGTCCGGGCGGCATCACCCTCGGCTGGGTCCTGCAGGCCGCCCTCGTCGCCTCCGGCTTCGTCGTCCCGACGATGTTCTTCCTGGGCGTGGTCTTCGCGGCCCTGTGGTGGGCCTCGGTGCACTACGGAAGAAAGATCGACGAGGCGAAGGCGCGGTTCGCCGCCGCGGAGACGGGCTCGACGGGCTCCTCCACACCTGACGCTGTGTAACAGGGGCCCGGACACGCCCTGTAATCTTCGAACACCCCCGCACCATCCTTGATCTTCCATAGGAGCCCGCAGTGACCCAGCGCACCCTCGTCCTGCTCAAGCCCGACGCGGTCCGCCGTGGCCTGACCGGCGAGATCATCAGCCGTATCGAGCGCAAGGCCGGCTGGCAGATCACCGCGCTGGAGCTGCGCACCCTGGACCAGGAGACCCTGGAGCAGCACTACGGCGAGCACAAGGGCAAGCCCTTCTACGAGCCGCTGGTGGAGTTCATGGCCTCCGGTCCGGTCGTCGCGCTGATCGTCGAGGGCGAGCGGGTCATCGAGGGGCTGCGCGCGCTGGCCGGCCCGACCGACCCGATCGCCGCCGCACCCGGCTCCATCCGCGGGGACTACGGCGTGATCGTCCGCGAGAACCTGATCCACGCCTCCGACTCCGAGGAGTCCGCCGAGCGCGAGGTGAAGATCTTTTTCCCCGGCCGCGGTTGAGCGACAAACCTATGAATTCTTGAGTGACCGTCAGGTCGCTCGCCCGTCTGACCTGGGGCGGCCGAGGGTTTCCGGCCGTCCTCCGGCATATGCGTGCCGATCGGGGGAACGAGTGCCCCCGATGGGCCGTCTCCAGAAGCGAGGCGACACTTCATCTGCTGACAATGGCGAAGACCCTCGCGCAGTGTTCGTGCAGGCGCGTCTACGATGGAAGCCTTCACGTCACAGCACCCACTTCGCCGACCTGAAAAGCCCTCAAAAGCTCCCAGGAAGGCCAGACGAATCCTGATGGGGAACTCAATGTCGTTCATCGGCCGTGACATGGCTGTCGACCTCGGGACCGCCAACACGCTGGTGTACGTCAGGGGACGCGGGATCGTACTCAACGAACCGTCCGTCGTCGCGATCAACACCAACACCGGTGGCATCCTCGCAGTCGGCGCCGAGGCGAAGAAGATGATCGGTCGGACCCCTGGCAACATCGTTGCCGTACGACCGCTGAAGGACGGCGTCATCGCCGACTTCGAGATCACCGAGCGGATGCTCCGCTACTTCATCCTGAAGATCCACAAGCGGCGGTATCTCGCGCGGCCGCGCGTCGTCGTGTGCGTGCCCTCCGGCATCACGGGCGTCGAGCGCCGCGCCGTGATCGAGGCGTCCTCGCAGGCCGGTGCTCGTCAGGTGCACATCATCGAGGAGCCCATGGCGGCGGCCATCGGCTCCGGCCTCCCGGTCCACGAGGCCACGGGCAACATGGTGGTGGACATCGGCGGCGGCACCACGGAGGTCGCGGTCATCTCGCTCGGCGGCATCGTCACCGCCCAGTCCATCCGTGTCGCGGGCGACGAACTGGACAACGCGATCATCCAGCACATCAAGAAGGAGTACTCCCTCCTTCTCGGTGAGCGCACGGCCGAGCAGATCAAGATCACCATCGGTTCGGCGTACGACCTCGACGACGACCAGCACACCGAGATCCGCGGCCGCGACCTCGTCTCCGGACTGCCCAAGACCGTCGTCATCTCCGCCGCCGAAGTGCGCAAGGCGATCGAGGAGCCGGTCAACGCCATCGTCGACGCCGTCAAGACGACCCTCGACAAGTGCCCGCCGGAGCTGTCCGGCGACATCATGGACCGGGGGATCGTGCTGACCGGCGGTGGGGCGATGCTGCGCGGCCTTGACGAAAGGCTTCGCCGCGAGACCGGCATGCCGATCCACATCGCCGAGGACCCGCTGGACAGCGTCGCGCTCGGCTCGGGCAAGTGCGTCGAGGAGTTCGAGGCGCTCCAGCAGGTGCTGGACGCCCAGCCGCGCAGATGACGGTAACTCTTCGATTCCGCCGTACGGGACGATCTCCTCTCGTACGGCGGATCGTTGATATAGAGGCAGTTGATATAGAGGCATAAGCTCGCCCATAAGCCTCTGCCCGACTGGAACTGCCCAGCTGAACTGAACACCTGAACCTCTGCACATTCCTATGAGGAAGGCACGGCCGCCGCACGTGAGGGACACACGAGAGAGCCGGCTGCTCCTGGTGCTGCTGATCGCCATCGCGTTCGCGCTGATCACGGTGGACATCCGCGGCGGGCAGGACTCACCGGTCGACGGTGCCCGCCAGCTCGCGGCCACCGTGTTCGGCCCGATCGAGGACGGCGTGTCCTCGGCGGTCGACCCGGTCGGCAACGCCGTCTCAGCGGTCCGTGACTCGGGCACCCGGCACGACCGGCTCGCCCGTCTGGAGACGGAGAACGCCACCCTCAAGGCGAAACTCGGCAGCGACGACCGCAACCGCAGCCGTCTCAAACAGCTCGACAAGATGCTGAAGGTCTCCGCCGAGGGCCAGTACGGCATCAAGGGCGCCCAGGTCATCGCCATAGGAGCGGCCCAGGGCTTCTCCTGGACGATCACCATCGACGTCGGCGCCAACGACGGCATCAAACGCGACATGACCGTGCTGAACGGTGACGGCCTGGTCGGCCGCGTCACCAACGTCGGCCCCGACGCCTCCACCGTCCTGCTCGCCAACGACCCGGACTTCACCGTCGGCACCCGCATGGAGGGCAGCGACGAGCTCGGCTTCGCCACCGGGCAGGGCGACCGCCCGCTGCGGGTGGAACTGCTCAACTCCAAGGCGGACGTGAAGAAGGGCGACCGCCTGGTCACCTTCGGCTCCGAGGCCGACAAGCCCTTCGTGCCGGGCGTCCCGGTCGGTGTGATCTCCCGCGTCGACCCGTCCGGCGGCAACCTGACCCGCACCCTCTACGTCACGCCGTTCGTCAGCTTCTCCAAGCTCGACATCGTCGGCGTCGTCGTGGAGACCCCGAAGAAGGACCCGCGCGACACGGTGCTCCCCGCCAAGCCCCAGCCGACGCCCACGCCGACGGTCACCGTCACGGTCACCCCGTCCGCGGATGCGTCTGCGAACGCGACCGCATCGCCCGGCCAGACCCCGTAGCAGTAGGAGCTGAATCCCCATGCGCGTCAACCGGATCCTGCTCTCCTCGGCCCTGGTCGTCGTAGCCCTGGTGGTCCAGGTGAGCGTCCTCGCCCGGCTCCATCTGCCGGGCGCGGTCCCCGACTTGCTGCTGCTCACCGTGCTGGGCCTGGCCCTGGTCTACGGCCATCTCGGCGGCGCCCTCGTCGGCTTCGGCGCGGGCCTGCTCGCCGACCTGGCCCCGCCCGCCGACCACGCCGCCGGCCGCTACGCCCTGGTGCTGTGCGTCATCGGCTACCTCGCCGGGCTGGCCAGACCGGAGAACGGGCGGCTGAAGTCGGCCACCGGCCCCATGCTCGTCGTGGTCGCCGCCGCCATCGGCTCGACCCTGCTGTACGCCGGTGTCGGCGCCCTCGTCGGCGACACCGCCGCCCGCCATGTCGGCCTCGTCGGCCTGATGTTCTCGGCGGCCCTGTACGACCTGCTGCTCGCCCCCTTCGTGGTGCCCGGGATCATGGCCCTGGCCCGGCGCGCGGACAACGACCCGCTCGCCGAGGCGAGCTCCCCTTCGAAGAAGGCCACCGACATCACCTCCGGCTGGATCTCCAACGGCACGGGCCTCAAGCTCGGCGGCCAGCGCGGCGGCCTCGGTGCCCTGAAGACCAGGGCCCGCATGCGCACCGCCCGCGTGGGCCGCATCAAGGGGGTCAAGCGGCTGTGAGCAGGCGGGAGTTGGCGGCGGGCGCCATTCACAGCTCCGTCGTATATGACACGTACACACACTGAGAGGGGGAGGCAGCCGCAGTGACCAATATTCCCGAGACCGGACGGACCCCAAGGGTCCAGATCCGGTTGGTCGTCATCCAGGTCCTCGTCCTCTCCCTGCTCGGTACCCTCGGCGGCCGGCTGTGGTACCTGCAGATCCGCGAGGGCGCCCAGTACCAGAAGGAGGCGTCCGGCAACCACGTCCAGCAGGTCGTCGACCCCGCCGTACGCGGCTCGATCCTGGACGCCCGCGGTGTGGCGCTCGCCGACAACGAGACCCGCCTCGTGGTCTCCGCCTCCCGCACCGACCTGCTGAAGATGAAGGACGACGGCAAGGCGGTCCTCACCAAGCTGGCCGGGGTCCTGGGCATGAAGCCCAAGGAGGTCATGCAGCGGGTGAGGCTGTGCGACGCCAAGACTCCCCAGCCCTGCTGGAACGGCTCGCCCTTCCAGCCGATCCCCATCACCGACGAGGCCACGCCCCGCCAGGCCATGCAGATCCGCGAGCGCTCCGAGGACTTCCCCGGCATCACCGCCGAGCCCGAGGCACTGCGCCGCTACCCCGGCCCCGGCAAGTCCAACACCGCGCAGGTTCTCGGCTATCTCTCGCCCGTCACCGACGAGGAGATCCAGAAGGCCAAGGACACCAACTCGCCGTATCTGCGCTCCGACCAGGTCGGCCGCTCCGGACTGGAACGCCAGTACGACAAGGAACTGCGCGGCAAGGCCGGCGTCACCCGCTACGAGGTCGACAACCTCGGCCGGGTCATCGGCAAGGCCAAGTCCGATGCCGCGCAGGCCGGTTCGAGCCTCGTCACCAGCATCGACTCCCGCGTCCAGCGGGTCGCCGAGTACGAGCTGGACAACGCCATGAAGATCGCCCGCACCCAGTACGACAAGGTCACGGGCGAGAAGTACAAGGCCGACTCGGGTGCCGTCGTCGTGATGGAGGCCAAGACCGGCCGTATCGTCGCCATGGCCTCCGCACCGACGTACGACCCGAACGTCTGGGTCGGCGGCATCTCCGCCAAGGACTACAAGCAGCTCACCGGCAAGGACTCCGACTACCCGCTGCTCAATCGGGCGATACAGGGTCAGTCCGCGCCGGGTTCGACCTTCAAGGTGGTCTCCACGGCCGCCGCGGTCCAGGCCGGCTACGCCTGGGACGGCGGCTACCCCTGCACCAGTTCGTACTCGGTGGGCGGCCAGGTCTTCAAGAACTTCGAGGGCGAGAGCTTCGGCCCCATCTCGCTGGGCCGGGCCCTGGAGGTCTCCTGCGACACCGTCTTCTACGGCCTCGCCGACCGCGAGTGGAAGAAGGACGGCGGGATCAACCCGAAGAAGGGCGAGCCCAAGGACTACTTCTACAAGACCGCCCACCAGTTCGGCCTTGGCCAGCAGACCGGCATCGACCTCCCGAACGAGGTCACCGGCCGGGTCCCCGACCGCCAGTGGAAGCAGGACTACTGGAAGGCCAACAAGGACGCCTGGTGCAAGAGCGGCAAGAAGGGCGGCACCTACGTCCAGCGGATCGAGTACGAGGGCTGCCTCGAGGGCTACAAGATGCGCGAGGGCGACTCGATCAACTACTCGATCGGCCAGGGTGACACCCTCCTCACCCCGATCCAGGAGGCCATGATCTACGGGGCCCTGGCCAACGGCGGCACCGAGCACGTCCCGACCATCGGCAAGGCGATCATCAGCGCCGACGGCAGGACGGTCAAGGAGATCAAGCCCAAGGTCCTGCGCAAGCTCCCGATCAGCGAGGCCACGCACGAGGGCATCGACAAGGCGCTCGCGGGCGTCATCACCGCCGGTACCGCCGCCTGGAAGTTCAAGGGCTGGCCGCAGGACAAGATCACGCTGCACGCCAAGACCGGTACCGCGGAGGTCTACGGCAAGCAGACCACCTCGTGGCTCGCCACGTACTCCAAGGACTACTCGGTCGTCATGACGATCGCCCAGGCCGGTACGGGTTCCGGCGCCTCCGGTGAGGCCGTCCGCAGCATCTACAGCGCCCTCTACGGCGTCCAGCCCGACGGCTCGATCGACAACAAGAAGGCACTGCTGCCCAGCCCGCAGAAGGGCCTGCCCAAGGTCAAGACGGACGGCACCATCGCCTCGCCGAAGGTCCCCAAGGACCCGGCCGAGGAACTCCACGCCAACGACAACGCCAGCCCCTCCCCGGGTGCCAGTCAGCCCGCGGCGACCACGCCCTCGCCCACGTCCACCAGCCGGACCACCCGCAGGCGGCCGCGCAGGCGGGGAAGCCGGAGGACGCTCACATGACCGGTGCAGGCAGCTTCTCCGTTCCCGGATACGGCCCGCGGCGCGCGGGCTGGACCCGGCTCTTCGCCCGTGACTCCGTGACCCGTCGGCTGGACTGGCCGATGCTGCTGGCGGCCCTCGCGCTCTCGGGGATCGGCTCGATGCTCGTCTACTCGGCCACCCGCAACCGCACCGAGATCAACCAGGGCGACCAGTACTACTTCCTCATCCGTCACATCATGAACACCGGCATCGGGTTCGCCCTGATGGCCGGCGTGCTCTGGCTCGGCCACCGCACCCTGCGCACCGTCGTCCCGATCCTGTACGGCGCCTCGGTGTTCCTGATCCTGCTGGTGCTCACCCCGCTCGGCGCCACCATCAACGGCAGCCGCAACTGGATCGTCTTCGGCGGCGGCTTCTCCCTGCAGCCCGCCGAGTTCGTGAAGATCACGATCATCCTCGGGATGGCGATGATGCTGGCGGCGCGGGTCGACGCGGGCGACAAGAAGTACCCCGACCACCGCACGGTCCTGCAGGCGCTGGGCCTGGCCGCCGTACCGATCCTGATCGTGCTGCTCATGCCCGACCTCGGCACGGTCCTGGTCCTGGTGACGATCATCCTGGGCGTGCTGCTCGCCTCCGGCGCCTCCAACCGCTGGGTCTTCGGCCTGATCACGGCCGGCGTCATCGGCTGCATCGCCATCTGGCAGCTGCACATCCTGGACGAGTACCAGATCAACCGCTTCGCGGCCTTCGCCAACCCCAGCCTCGACCCCGCGGGCGTCGGCTACAACACCAACCAGGCGCGCATCGCGATCGGTTCGGGCGGTCTGACCGGCGCGGGCCTCTTCCACGGCTCGCAGACCACCGGCCAGTTCGTGCCCGAGCAGCAGACCGACTTCGTCTTCACGGTCGCGGGGGAGGAGCTGGGCTTCGTCGGCGCGGGACTGATCATCTTCCTCCTCGGCGTGGTGCTGTGGCGCGCCTGCCGGATCGCCCGTGACTCGACGGAGTTGTACGGCACGATCGTCGCCGCCGGGATCGTCGCCTGGTTCGCCTTCCAGACCTTCGAGAACATCGGCATGACCCTCGGCATCATGCCGGTCACGGGCCTGCCGCTGCCCTTTGTGTCGTACGGCGGCTCGTCGATGTTCGCGGTGTGGATGGCGGTGGGGCTGCTGCAGTCGATCAGGGTGCAGAGGCCCATGTCCGCGTAGCCCTCCGGCTGCTGAAGGATGCGGCCCCTGTCGTCACGGCCCGGCAGCAACTAGATTCGGTTCATGGCGGACACAAAGCGGGAGATCGAGCGGAAGTACGAGTCCGACGACAGTGGCCTGCCCGACCTGCCCGACCTGACCGGCGTCGCCGGTGTCGACGCGGTCGTCGACAAGGGGGTCGCGCACCTGGACGCCACCTACTACGACACCTCCGACGAACGCCTCGCCGCGTCCGCGATCACCCTGCGCCGCCGCACCGGCGGCTCCGACGCGGGCTGGCACCTGAAGTTCCCGGTCGCCCCCGGTGTCCGCGACGAGATCCAGGCCCCGCTCTCCGACACCGTCCCGCGCAGCCTCGCCGGCCTGGTCCGCTCCCGGGTGCGTGACGCCGAGCTGCTGCCCGTGGTCCGGTTGCGCTCCGACCGTGACCTCCGCGACCTGGTCGACGCAGGGGGCCGGGTGCTCGCCGAGGTCAGTGTGGACGCCGTACGCGCCGAACGGCTCACCGGGGACGGCGGCTCGGCGCAGTGGACCGAGCTGGAGGTGGAGCTCGCCGACGGCGGTGACCCCGCCTTCCTCGACAAGGTCGACAAGAGGCTGCGCAAGGCGGGCGTACGACCCTCCGCATCGGCCTCCAAGCTGGCCCGGGCCCTCGCGGAGACCGCTCCGAAGAAGAGGCGCGGGAAGAACGGGAAGAAGCAGCAGGCCGAGCAGCCGGTGACGGCCGGCGACCACGTCCTCGCCTACGTCCGCGAGCAGCGCGACGCCATCGTCGAACTCGACCCTGCCGTACGGCAGGACGTGTTCGACTCCGTGCACCGCATGCGTGTCGCGACCCGCCGGATGCGCAGCGCCTTCCGCTCGTACGGCAAGGTCCTGGACCGCGGCGTCACCGATCCCATCGGCGGGGAACTGAAGTGGCTGGCCGGCGAGCTCGGCGTGGACCGGGACCGGGAGGTGCTGACCGAGCGCCTGGCGGCGGCCCTGGACGAGCTGCCCAGGACGCTGCTCACCGGCCCCGTCCGCACCCGGCTGCGCACCTGGATGAACGCCCGCCGCGGCGGATCGCGCCGCCGCCTCACCGGCGTCCTCGACTCCCAGCGCTATCTGGAACTGCTCGACGGCCTGGACGCGCTGGTCGCGGACCCGCCGCTGCTGAAGGCGGCCGCCGGAAAGCCGGAGAAGGTGATCGCCAAGGCCGTACGGAAGGACTTCGGAAAGCTGTCCGACCTGGTCGAGCAGGCCATCGCCCTGGAACCCGGCCACGAACGCGACCTCGCCCTGCACGAGGCCCGTAAGAAGGCCAAGCGGACGCGGTACGCGGCGGAGGCCGCCGCACCGGCCCTCGGCGGCCCGGCAACCGAGCTCTCCAGGTCGATGAAGTCCCTCCAGACCCTGTTGGGCGATCACCAGGACAGCTTCATGACCCGCCAGACCCTGCGCGAGCTGTCCGCCGTGGCCCATGCGGCCGGGGAGAGCTCGTTCACGTACGGAGTGCTCTACGGGCGCGAGGAGGCGCGGGCCACGGCCGTGGAGGTACAGCTGCCGGGGGTGTGGCAGGAGATCGAGGACGGGATGCAGGTCTGAGCGGTCGGGGCGGGCGCACGGTCGCGTTAGGCTAGATGGTCACCCCTGTCAGTTCAGGTCGTCCCATCAGCCCATCCCACGAAGGTTCGCGAGATGTCTGCCGAAGTCGCTGCGGCCGCCGAGTCTGTGTTCCCGCAGCTCGAAGCTCTGCTCCCGCATGTGCAGAAGCCGATCCAGTACGTCGGCGGAGAGCTCAACTCCACGGTCAAGCCGTGGGAGTCCTGTGACGTCCGCTGGGCGCTCATGTACCCGGACGCCTACGAGGTCGGCCTGCCCAACCAGGGCGTCATGATCCTCTACGAGGTCCTGAACGAGCAGGAGGGCGTCCTCGCCGAGCGCACCTACAGCGTGTGGCCGGACCTGGAGGCGCTGATGCGGGAGCACGCCGTCCCGCAGTTCACGGTGGACAGCCACCGACCGGTGAAGGCCTTCGACGTGTTCGGGCTGAGCTTCTCCACGGAGCTGGGCTACACCAACATGCTGACGGCCCTCGACCTGGCCGGGATCCCCCTGGAGTCCAAGGACAGGGGCCTGGACGACCCGATCGTCCTGGCCGGCGGCCATGCCGCCTTCAACCCCGAGCCGATCGCGGACTTCATCGACGCGGCGATCATCGGCGACGGCGAGCAGGCCGTGCTGGACATGACCAGGATCATCCGCGACTGGAAGGCGGAGGGCCGCCCCGGCGGCCGCGAGGAGGTCCTGTTCCGCCTCGCGAGGACGGGCTCGGTCTACATCCCCGCCTTCTACGACGTCGAGTACCTTCCCGACGGCCGTATCGCCCGTGTCGTACCGAACAAGTCGGGCGTCCCGTGGCGGGTCTCCAAGCACACGGTCATGGACCTCGACGAGTGGCCCTACCCCAAGCAGCCCCTGGTCCCGCTCGCCGAGACGGTCCACGAGCGCATGTCGGTGGAGATCTTCCGCGGCTGCACGCGCGGCTGCCGCTTCTGCCAGGCCGGCATGATCACGCGCCCGGTCCGCGAGCGCTCCATCACGGGCATCGGCGACATGGTGGAGAAGGGCCTGAAGGCGACGGGCTTCGAAGAGGTCGGCCTGCTCTCCCTGTCCTCCGCGGACCACAGCGAGATCGGCGACATCGCCAAGGGCCTCGCGGACCGGTACGAGGAGGACAAGATCGGTCTGTCGCTCCCGTCGACCCGGGTGGACGCCTTCAACGTCGACCTGGCGAACGAGCTGACGCGCAACGGCCGCCGCTCCGGCCTCACCTTCGCCCCCGAGGGCGGCTCGGAGCGCATGCGCAAGGTCATCAACAAGATGGTCTCGGAAGAGGACCTGATCAGGACGGTCTCCACCGCCTACGGCAACGGCTGGCGCCAGGTGAAGCTGTACTTCATGTGCGGCCTGCCGACGGAGACCGACGAGGACGTCCTGCAGATCGCCGACATGGCGATGAACGTGATCGCCGAGGGCCGCAAGGTCTCCGGCCAGAACGACATCCGTTGCACGGTCTCGATCGGCGGCTTCGTTCCCAAGCCCCACACCCCCTTCCAGTGGGCCCCGCAGCTCTCGGCGGAGGAGACGGACGCCCGCCTTGAAAAGCTCCGGGACAAGATCCGCGGCGACAAGAAGTACGGCCGCTCGATCGGCTTCCGCTACCACGACGGCAAGCCCGGCATCGTGGAGGGCCTCCTCTCCCGCGGCGACCGCCGCATCGGCCCCGTCATCCGCGCCGTCTACGAGGACGGCGGCCGCTTCGACGGCTGGCGCGAGCACTTCTCCTACGACCGCTGGATGAGCTGCGCCGACAAGGTGCTGCCCGCCTTCGGCGTGGACGTCGACTGGTACACGACGCGCGAGCGCACGTACGAGGAGGTCCTCCCCTGGGACCACCTCGACTCGGGCCTCGACAAGGACTGGCTCTGGGAGGACTGGCAGGACGCCCTCGACGAGACGGAGGTCGAGGACTGCCGGTGGACGCCGTGCTTCGACTGCGGGGTGTGCCCGCAGATGGACACGCACATCCAGATCGGCCCGACGGGCAAGAAGCTGCTGCCGCTGACGGTCAAAAACGCTGGTCAGACGCCCGCGTCGAGTGGGCACGAGCACTGACGTGGGCGAGGCACTCGATCGGGTGCCTGAGGCCTTGGCGGGGGTGAGCGAGGAGGAGGCGGCGGCTGCGCCGGCTGCTGCAGGTGTTCCGCATCCTCGCCCGTCCTTGCCGATGCCCATGTCCCGGACGCCGCTGCCGAGCCCGAGCGCTGGAACCGATTCGTGGATCTTCTCCGAGGCGGAGTGGGTCTGAGGCTGCTCCGGGCTCCAGGTCGGTAGGGGTCTACTGCTGGCGCCGGCGCTCGGGTGCGGTGTTCCGCTTTGGGTGAGAATGGTCGGTGAGGTGCATTGCGCACTGCCGGGCGGCCATCATGAGCGAGTCCAATCAACTACCCGATTTGCCGTCTGCGCCCAGACTGCGCTTGGGCGCAGAGCTGGAGCGGATCGCTGAGCAGCTCAGGGCACTGGCTCGGGCTCAGGACGAATTGCACGACCTGTACGAGGCCGTCCTGAGCCGGGAGGTGAAGCTGTCGGTTGTGCTGGAGTTGATTGTTTCCACCGCCATGCAATTGGTGGGTGCACGCTACGGAGCGCTCGGCGTTCTGGACGAGCAAGGCGACAGCCTGGCGCTGTTCCTCCCGGTGGGGCTGTCGGAGCAGGAGAGGGCCGGTCTGGCCGGTGTGGAGCTTCCTCGTGGACGTGGCCTGCTGGGGCATCTGATCGCTCACCCCGCGCCGCTGCGCGTCGACGGCATCTCCGGTCACCCGGATTCGGCGGGGTTTCCGCCCGGTCATCCGCCCATGCGTACCTTGCTGGGGGCCCCGATCACCATCCGCGGGAAGATCTACGGGGATCTGTATCTGTCCGAGCGGCGCGACGGACGCCCATTCGACGGCCGTGACGAAGGCCTGATCGTCGCCCTGGCCGGCGCTGCGGCCCTGGCCATCGATGATGCCCGCCTGTATGAGCAGACCCGGCGCGATGCCGAACGGTTCCAGCGCCTCCTGCTGCCATGCCTCCCCGACCACCTGGAGCCCTTCGATGCTGCTGCGGCCTACCGCACGGCCAGCACTCCCGACCACGTGGGTGGGGACTGGTACGACGCCCTGCTGGTGCCCGACGGAGCTTGCGCTGCCGTCATCGGCGACGTCGTCGGACACGATCTCCAGGCGGCCGCCGCCATGGCTCAGATCCGCAACATGCTGCGTGCCCTGCTCTATGAGCGCCGTACCTCGCCCGGCGTTGTCC
Organism: Streptomyces sp. NPDC051172; assembly: GCF_040682555.1. Lineage (NCBI taxonomy): Bacteria > Bacillati > Actinomycetota > Actinomycetes > Kitasatosporales > Streptomycetaceae > Streptomyces > Streptomyces sp. NPDC051172. The sequence goes on along the minus strand of NZ_JBFBBE010000057.1, from coordinate 34,261 downwards.
TCGCACAGCTCGACCGCACTCTCCAGGCCATCACGGACAGTCCTGTGACCACCGCGTGCCTTGCCCGGATCGAACCCGCGCCGTCAGCCGGCTGGACGCTGCGCTGGAGTACGGCGGGGCACCCTCCGCCTTTGGTGATCAACCCCGATCGCCGGGCCTGTCACTTGCTCGCGGATCCTGACCTGCCCCTCGGCGTCGACAGCACTCCACGACGGCACAACCACGCCCATCCCCTTCCCGCCGATGCCACGGTCGTCTTCTTCACCGATGGGCTCGTCGAACACCGTGACCACTCGCTTGAGGCGGGCCTGCAACGGCTCGCCGCCATCGCCGCCGCTCATGCTGAACTGCCCGTGGCGGATCTCGTCCGCGTCCTGATCGAGGAACACCCCAGCGACGGACACGACGACATGGCAGTGCTCGCCCTCCGAGCTCCGAGCAGCCGGCCCTCGAGGCCCGGCAAGCAGATGCATCGCACGAAACAGAGCTAGCTCCTCAGCGTGGCTCGAAGGGCTCGACTCCCTTTGGACCGGAGCAGGTCGAGGTTTGCGGCTGAGCCTGGCCCCAGATGGACACTCGGATACAAATCGGCCCGACCGGCAAGAAGTTGCTGCCGCTGACGGTCAAGAAGCAACAAGGTTCCCCCCTTCGGCTGGAGAATCAACGGCGCAATCGTGCCGGGCCGAGGTTCCCGGCGGCGGTCCGAGGGGGTTAGGGGCATTTTGGTCTGCTGACCCCGTAGAGAACCCGCTTGCCATCGCCCGGGTACTCGGTGAGGGTCCACAGCTGCTCGGCCGAGCGGAGCCAGTAGAGGTCCTGCAGTCCCTGGCCGCCGGGCTGTGACACCGGCTTCGTGTTGCCGGTGGCGTTGGCGGCAACCAGGTAGCCGGTGCTGGGGCTGTGCCCTGTGTTGAAGTAGTAGCAGCTGCGTGAGAAGGCGCCCTGTACGTAGCGGACGGGCTGGAACCACGCCCTGAAGGGGTGGATGGTGCCCTGGAAGCTGGTCAGGGCGGTGTCGGTCCAGCGGACCACCTGACCGACGCTGTTCGTCCGGTACTCGCTGGTCATGAACTCCGGGGCGCGGCCAGGGGCGCGCTCCAGCGACATGGAGTCGTAACGGGTGGTGGTGGAGTTCGAATTGTCCCAGCGGCCGATCTCGGGCAGCAGGTAGTCGTACCCGCGCCCGCAGTACCTGCCGCTGCGCTCGTCGAGCCCGGTCTTACAGGTCTTGCTGGTGCTTCCCTTCGGGTTGTGTGCGAGCTGCAGCAGGTTCGTGGTGTCGAAGACGCGGAGCCCACCCGTGTTGGCGGTGACGAAGATGTAGTTCCGGTACCAGGCGATGCCGCCCGCGTGGAGGGCCACCTCGCTGTAGTCGGTGCCCGCCTCGTTCGGCACCACGAGCAACACGTGGATGTACTTGTTGTTGGCTGTTTTGAGGAAGCTCAGCCGGGTGCCCATTCCCGAACCTCCCGGAGGACCCTCGTGCCAGGAGAAGACGATGGCCCGCTGGTCCACAGGGACGTCTTCCGGCTCGGCGTCCTCGGTGCCGCTGATGCCCTGCGGGGTCCAGTCGGCATCCACGGCGTCGTCGTGGCGCAGGCAGTAGAACGCTTCCACGTCCACGCCCTGCAGGGCACCGCCGCTGCCGGTGGCCTGATTGCGGCAGCCTGTGTTGTCCTGCGTCTGGGCTGGGATGTTGGCCGCGTTCAGCATGGATGCCACCGTGACCTGGGCACCGTTCGGATTAACGGCCGCCCTCAGCTTCCGGGCCGAAACGCGCAGGTCTTCATCCCCCCACCGGAGCGCGAAGGCGCCCGGGGTGCCGGGCTGCATGGGCACAGGGGGCGGATTGGGGGCGGCGGCCAAGGCAGCCGGCACGGCCGCGGCGAGCATGCCGAGCACAGCCAGGAACAGCATTGTGCCGGTTACACGCCCGCGCCTGGGAATCTTCATGGTCTTCTCCGATGCGGGGAAACGAAGCGCGGAAGCCACCTCTGTCACGCTGACAGCCAGCGGCAGCGGCCAACCGGCAAACCCGTTGATTCCCTACTCCCCCCAGTGATGCCTCTTCGTGATCGGAAAATCACCCCGACAGATGCCGCGTCTGCCCGTGGCACTGCGTGAGGCCGGACTCGGACGAGAAGAGGACACGAGGCCGTCCGGTCCTCGACAGCAGCAGCGAACGAATCGAAATCGGCACTGGAGCAGCCTGACGGGGCAGCGGACCAGGAAATGCGGCCAACTGGGAGTCCCTGGCGGGCCGGGCCACCGGCTCCGGACTTCGGCCGTCCGAGGAATTGCGCTCATCGGATTGGGTGACTATCTGCGACGCCTCCGTCCCCCGCGCATATGCCGCGCGTGAACTGAGGCCTGTCAAACGACGAGGCGGGCAGCCCGTTCACCGAAACCGGCCACCTGCCCCCACGCGGCGCCTGGTTGGCGTCGGAAGAGAAGGGAACACCGAATGCGCGTACCGCGCGCCTTCGTGGGGAGCGCCCTCGCATCGCTCCTCCTGCTGATCGGCACCTCCCCGGCCACGGCCCACGCCGGCCACACCCGTGCCGGGACCGGAGCTACCTGCCCGTCCACGCACCGCGACCGCGGGCCCACCTCCGCACCGACGACGCAGTACATGCCCTACTACCGCAACGACTGGCGGCTGGGACCCAAGTACCTGCCCCAGAGCGGGGCTCTTGGCAAGATGCTGAAGGGCTATCAGCGCACGGACCACACCTCCGCCGCCCGGTTCCTCGCGTGCTATTGGGAGACGGACCCCGCAACGGGAAAGTCGGGCTGGTGGTACCCCGACAACCACGGCTTCGTGCTGAAGAACGGCCAGCCGGTAGAGCACCCCGTGACGCTCCGAAAGGGCCAGCTGGTGGACCTCTTCGGCAGCGGCTTCGGCAACTTCCTCGCCCCCGCAGGCACGCTGTACGCCAAACGCGCGATTCCGCCGAGCAACCTCGACCAGTACGTCGAGTACTGTGCGTACAGCTACCACCTCTACCGGGTGCTCCAGCCGTTCACCGTCGAGGCCGGCCCGGCCCGGCCCTGGTTCGGCCAGCCCGGACTGGGCCTTCAGTACTACACGACAGAGACGATCCCCACGCTCGCCGGTCAACACAAGCTGGTCGAGTTGCCCGCCTGAGGAAACCGTGCCCAGGGTGGCCTCGGTACCCATCGGGCCGGGCCACCTGTGGGACAGTCGGCGCAAGGGACCTGATGGACAGCGCAGAACTCGTTGAAAGACTCCGCGAGGCGTCCGTTCCCGAGGCGTTCTACGAGATCGCCGGTGTCCACGATGTGCCCATCCAGCTGGACGCCTACTACTTCCTGCGCCGTGAGGCGGATGCCTGGATCGTCGGCCTGCGCCAACGCTCCCAGGACAGCGTCATGCGACGCTTCGTCACCGAAGCCGAGGCTTGCACGTACCTCTACGACATGCTCACCCACCTGCCCGCTCCCTCCTCGGAGGCCGCGGAGCCACTGGAGAAGCTCCTCTCGAACGCCGAGGAGATCCAGCGCCAGGCATGGGAAGACTTCGATCAAAGCCGCGGAGCAGCTGACGACAGTTGAAGCCTGAGGCGTCCTCGCGGCAGGTACCGAAGCAGCGGGAGCGTCCACACGCCAACGCCAGCTGCCGCGGTGCCTTGCCAGGCGGTTGTGCATAGCCACCCGCCCGCAGATGGACACGCACATCCAGATCGGCCCGACGGGCAAGAAGCTGCTGCCGCTGACGGTGGTCAACAAGTAACCGGCCCGGGCCGGCTCGACGCGCGCCCCCGACTCGGGGTGCCTACGATTGAGTCGACCCGCCGGATTCGCAGGGGGGACCCCGCGCTTGCCGGGTGACGATTCGGCTCTCCTCGGCACCGAAAGGCGATTCACCATGGCCACTGAATCCAACACCCCCGTACTCGACACGATTGCCGCCATGACCCTCGACTCCGTCGAGCGCTGCCACATGGAGCCGCGATCGGTCATCCTCGCCCGCATCGCCGCACTCGTCGCCATGGACGCCCCGGCGATCTCCTACCTCGCGCACATCGACCCCGCGGTCAAGGCCGAATTCACGGTCGAACAGCTGCAGGACCTTCTCGTCGCGATCGCCCCCGTGGTGGGAACAGCGCGCGTCATGTCGGCTGCAAGCCACATCACCCAGGCGTTCGGCGTCGCGCTCGCGCTGGCCGACGCCGAAGCGGAGGCCATCGCCCAGCAGGAGGCGCGGAGCCGCAGCACCTCCTGACAACCGCTGACGGTCCAGTCCGTAGGGTGAGACTTCGTGAACGTCGTCTCCCTCGTCACCCCTGTACACAGCGGCGCCGTCGGTTTCCTCCCTGACGCCTACGCCTCACTGCTCCACCAGGAACTTCCTGACGGATGGTCATGGGAGTGGTGCGTGCAGGAGGACGGCGGCGGCGTCCGCGCACAGGCGTATCTGCCGGCCGACGATCCGCGGATCCGGATCTCGGCGTCCCGCGCCGGTGGGCCTCACGTGGCGCGGACCATGGCGTTCGCGCGCTCGACCGGTGCCTATGTGAAGACGCTGGACGCCGACGACCAGCTCACTCCCGGCACTCTCGCCCGGGACCTCGCCGTGCTGGAGGAGGACACCTCGGTCGGCTGGACCACGTCGCGGGTCGTCGATCTCCTCGAGGACGGCAGCACCGTCTCGTTCGAATCGAGCGACCCGCGACCGGGCCGGCTCCCCCGGGGAAGCGCGTTCGGCTTCTGGGCCGAGCACCACCGGCCGCAGGTCCACCCCGCCACCCTGTGCGTGAGGCGCTCCCTGCTGGCGCTGCTGGGCGGCTGGATGGCCCTGCCCGCCTCGGGCGACACCGGGCTGCTGCTCGGCCTGGACGCCCTGGCGGACGGATGGTTCATCGGCGAGACCGGCCTTGCCTACCGCAAGCACGGCGGCCAGATCACCGCCCACCCCGACCATCGCAGCGGAGCGGAATGGGAGGCCCGTATGTCCCTGATCCGTGAGCATGCGGAGGCGATCCGGGCCTGGGCCGGCAGCGGGGTTCAGCTGTCGCCGGAGCCCGGACCGTAGAGCGCGGCGATGTCCTTGGACGTCGCCCACCGGCTGTAGGTGGGGGACTGGGGCCAGCCCTCGGGTGAGTCCTGCCATTCCTCCTGGCGGCCGTACGGGAGGAGATCGATCAGCGCGAAGCTGTGACTGATCTGCTCGGTGCCGCGGCCGGCGGTGTGCCAGGTGCGATGGACGGTGTCGCCGTCGCGCAGGAAGACGTTGACCGCGAACCCGCCGCCGGGCGGTGCGCCGACGTCGGACCCGAAGGGGCTGTTGGCGGTCGAGTACCAGGTCATGCGGTTGCCGACGCGCCGCTTGTAGGCGAGTGCCTCCTCGATCGGACCCTGGGTGACAATGACGAATCGCGCGTCGTAGTTGTCCAGGAACTCCAGGCGGGTGTACTGCGAGGTGAACCCCGTACAGCCCGGGCACTGCCATTCCTGGCCGGCGGACCACATGTGGTTGTAGACGATCAGTTGCCTCCTGCCGTCGAAGACGTCCGCCAACCGGACGGGGCCGTCCTCGCCGTCGAGGGTGTAGTCGGGCATCTCCACCATCGGCAGCCGGCGCCGCTCGGCGGCGATGGCGTCGAGTTCCCGTGTCGCGGCCTTCTCCCGGGCCCGCAGTGTCGCGAGCCTGCGCTCCCATGTTGCGGCGTCGACGACGGGTGGCAGGGCGTGGTTGGTCATGGTCCCCTCACAGAGCTCGCGCGTGACTTGCGTTCGTACGGGGGTAGACCGCGTAGGGCTCCGGGACTCATCGGTGTTCCGACGAGGGATCCGCACCGGCGGCCCCCGGCGTCTGTGCGGGTATGGATCTGCAGAAGCCGCCCGCCGGACACCTCGAACAGCACCCCGCGCGGCAGCCGCCCGAAGGGTGCCTCGTCGTGGCGATCCGTCTTCCCGTGCGGATCGTCGTGCTCGTGCTGTTCGTGCCGGTGCGGATGGTGTGGGATGCGCTCGTCGTCACCGGCCGGTTCCTGGACGACACCGTGTTCCGGCCGGTGGGGCGGGCGCTGCTGTGGGTGGCGCGGGCGGTGTTCGTGTGGCCCTTCGTGGGGCTGTGGCGGTATGTCCTCGTGCCGCTGGGCAGGGCCCTGGGACGGCTCGGGAACGTGCTTCTCGTGGTGCCGCTGAAGTGGTTCCACCGGTATGTGCTGACCCCGCTCGGACAGGCCCTGGTGTGGCTGTACGCGCGCGTGCTGACGCCTGTCGGGCATGGCGTGATGCGGGTGCTCAGGGGGATCGGGGCGGTGCTCGCCCTGCTCGGGACCGGTGTGTTCACCGGCGTCGCATGGCTGGTGCGGAATCTCGTCGTCGTTCCCGCGGTGTGGGTGTACGCGCGCGTGCTCGCGCCGGTCGGCCGGGCGGTCGCGTGGCTGGCGGGCATGGTCGCCACCGGGGTCGGGATCGGGCTGTACTGGGTGGGCCGGGTGCTGTTCGTGCTGCCCGCGCTCGCCCTGTGGCGGTGGGTGCTGGTGCCCGTAGGGCGCATCCTCGCCGTCGTCGGGCGCGAGGTGGGGCAGGCGATCGGGCATGCCTGGCGGGTGGCCGGGAGGATCTCGCTCGCCGTGGGGCGGGCTCTGGCAACCCTCTTCCGGTGGATCTTCGTGGAGCCGGTGCGCTGGGTCCACCGGACCGTGCTCACCCCGGTCGGACATGTCGTACGGGATGCCGTGCTGCGGCCCGTCGCCGAGGCGGCGCGCAGTGTGGGGCGGGCCACCCGGCTCGTGCTCGCCTTGGCCCGGGAGTCCGCACGGCAGGCGCGCGCCGACTTCCGGCGGATGCTCTTCGGGGAGCCCCGGCGGAGGGAGGCCGTGGACCGTCGGGAACCTCCGGCCCGCGAGACACGTACTCTTGGTAGCAGTACGACCGCTCTCACGAAGGACTGAACGACACTGGGCAAGCGACAGCCCGAAGGCCCGCCGCCCGCACCCGCGGTGCAGCGCATCCGACTGCGCTACACCAAGCGCGGCCGCCTCCGGTTCACCAGCCACCGAGACTTCCAGCGCGCCTTCGAGCGTGCGCTGCGCCGCGCCGAGGTGCCCATGGCGTACTCGGCGGGGTTCACGCCGCATCCGAAGGTGTCGTACGCCAATGCCGCACCCACCGGCACGGGCAGTGAGGCGGAGTATCTGGAGATCGCCCTCACCGAGGCGCGGGACCCGGAGAAACTGAGGCTTCTGCTCGACGAGTCGCTGCCCGCCGGGCTCGACATCGTCGACGCGGTCGAGGCCCGGACCTCCGGACTCGCCGACCGGCTCACGGCTTCCGTGTGGGAGCTGCGGCTGGACGGCGTGGACCCGGCCGAGGCGGAGCGGGCCGTTTCGGCCTTCAACACCGCCGAGGCCGTCGAGGTCCAGCGCATGACCAAGAACGGCGTCCGGACTTTCGACGCACGCCCCGCGGTCGTACATCTTGAAACACATAGTGATCCGGCTGATAGGCCGACCGACCAGCCCTGTGCGATACTGCGGCTGGTTGTTCGGCACGTGACGCCTGCCGTACGACCCGACGACGTCCTGTCCGGTCTCCGCGCCGTGGCCGACCTGGCGCCGCCGGTCCCCGCAGCGGTGACCAGGCTGGCGCAGGGGCTGTTCGATGAAGAGACCGGCACGGTGACCGACCCGCTCGCGCCCGACCGCGAGGCAGCGACGGCCCCCATGGCCGATTCCGCTGCCGCCGCGAAGGCGTCGGCGTAAGGAAGGTCCCGCGAAGGACGGACGTCGAAGCGCCGCCCTCGTACTCGGGAGCCACCTGGGTCGGGCAGCGCACCGACACAGAAGACTTTCGCCAGGCCGTACGCAATAGGTGTACGGAACCGGCGAGACAGGACACAGAGAGCTCCCGTGCGGCGCCCGCGCCCCGGACGGCGGCACCGCGCATCGCGCGAGCCGCGGACGTCACCGGCGATCAACGCCGGGCCAGGCGCGGCGCCCGGGAGCCTGACGGGAGATATGCCCGCATGCTCGAACCGACCGAACCCACAGAGTCCTCAACGGGCTCCGAACTGAACACCCCCAGCGACACCTTGCCGCCGCGTCGTCGGCGCCGTGCCGCTTCACGCCCGGCGGGTCCCCCCGCCGCGGCCGCCTCCGAAACCCCGGAGGAGATCGTCGCGCCGGCCATACCGGCCGACGGCGACAGCGAGAAGAAGCCCGACGAGACCGAAGAGGTCGCCGAGGTCGAGGAGACCGAAGAGGTCGTCGAGGAGCCTGCGCCCGTCGCGCGTACGCGTCGTCGTGCGACCCGCCGGGCGTCCGCGCCTGCCGGGGCGCCCGCTGCCGCCGAGGCGGCCGAGACCGTGGTGCCCGCTGCCGCCCCGGTCGAGGAGCCGGCCGCCGCCGTTGCCGAGGTTCCTGCCGAAGCGGCCGCCGAGTCCGACGAGGACGCCGCGCCGCGCCGGACCCGTCGCCGTGCCACGCGCCGTGTCTCGACGCCCGGCGAGGCACCCGTGAGCGTCGAGGCGACCGCTGCCGAGGACGCCGAGGCGCCTGCCGTCGAGGCCGTCGAGGCCGTCGAGGCCGTCGAGGCCGTCGAGGCCGTCGAGGCCGCCGAGGCCGCCGAGGCCGTCGAGCCCGCCGAGGCCGCCGAGGCCGTCGAGCCCGCCGAGGACGCTGCCCCGCGTCGCACGCGTCGTCGTTCCACGCGCCGCGTGTCCACGCCGGTCGAGGAGACCGCCGGCGTCGAAGAGGCGCCCGCCGTCGAAGAGCCCGTCGCCGCACCGGCCGCCGCCGAGCAGGCCGAGGAGGACGGCGCGCCGCGGCGTACGCGTCGCCGCACCGCCCGTAAGGCCGCCACCGGGTTCGCCGAGCCCGCGCAGACCGCCGCTGCCGCCGAGAGCGTCGAGGACGAGGGTCCGCGGCGGCCGGCCCGGCCCTCCGTCGCCGTGTTCCAGGCGCCCGTGTTCACCGAGCCGCAGTTCCAGACGCCGCAGCGGGCCGCCGCCGAAGCGGCCGCCGAGGCCGAGACCGTCGAGCCGGAGGAGCTCCCCGAGGAGCAGGAGCAGGCCGGGGCGCGGCGCCGCCGCCGTCGCCGCGGTGCCGCCTTCGGCGAGGAGCCCGAGCCGCAGGTCGTCGAGACCACCGTCGAGGACGAGGCGGAGGAGGCCGAGGAGTCCGCCGAGGACGGCGCCGAGGGCGACGAGTCCGAGGACACCGGTTCGCGCCGTCGCCGTCGCCGTGGCGGCCGTCGCCGTCGTCGCGGCGACTCCGCCGAGTCCGCGGGCGACGACGAGTCCGAGGAGTCCGACGAGTTCGCCGCCGTGCAGGCCGCGCGGGCCGACGAGGACGCTGCGGACACCGCCGAGCAGGTCGAGGACGACGAGGACGACGAAGCCGGCGAGAGCGGCGGCTCCAGCTCCAGCAGCCGTCGGCGCCGTCGCCGTCGCCGTCGTGCCGGTGACACCTCCGTGGACACCGAGCCCGGCGAGGGCGACCCCGAGCGCACCGTCGTCAAGGTCCGCGAGCCCCGTCCCCCGCGGGAAAAGGGTGCCGAGCCGTCCGACGAGGTGCAGTCCATTAAGGGCTCCACGCGTCTCGAGGCCAAGAAGCAGCGCCGCCGCGAAGGCCGTGAGCAGGGCCGCCGTCGCGTCCCGATCATCACCGAGGCCGAGTTCCTGGCCCGCCGCGAGGCCGTCGAGCGTGTGATGGTCGTCCGGCAGAGCGGTGAGCGCACGCAGATCGGCGTCCTGGAGGACGGCGTGCTCGTCGAGCACTACGTCAACAAGGAGCAGTCGACCTCGTACGTCGGCAACGTCTACCTGGGCAAGGTCCAGAACGTGCTGCCGTCGATGGAGGCCGCCTTCATCGACATCGGCAAGGGGCGCAACGCCGTCCTGTACGCCGGTGAGGTCAACTTCGAGGCGCTCGGCATGGCCAACGGGCCGCGCCGCATCGAGTCCGCGCTGAAGTCCGGCCAGTCCGTGCTCGTGCAGGTCACCAAGGACCCGATCGGGCACAAGGGTGCGCGTCTGACCAGCCAGGTCTCCCTCCCGGGCCGCTACCTCGTGTACGTGCCCGAGGGCTCGATGACCGGCATCAGCCGCAAGCTGCCCGACACCGAGCGGGCCCGGCTGAAGACCATCCTCAAGAAGATCGTCCCCGAGGACGCGGGCGTCATCGTCCGTACGGCCGCCGAGGGCGCTTCGGAGGACGAGCTGCGCAGGGACGTCGAGCGGCTCCAGGCGCAGTGGGAGGACATCCAGAAGAAGTCGAAGAACGGCAACGCCCCGACGCTGCTGTACGGCGAGCCGGACATGACCGTCCGCGTCGTCCGCGACATCTTCAACGAGGACTTCACCAAGGTCGTCGTCAGCGGCGACGATGCGTGGGCGACCATCCACGGCTACGTCTCGCACGTCGCGCCCGACCTCGCCGACCGGCTGTCGAAGTGGACCAGTGAGGTCGACGTCTTCGCCACGTACCGGATCGACGAGCAGCTCGCCAAGGCCCTGGACCGCAAGGTTTGGCTGCCCAGCGGCGGTTCGCTGGTGATCGACCGGACCGAGGCGATGGTCGTCGTCGACGTCAACACCGGCAAGTTCACCGGCCAGGGCGGCAACCTGGAGGAGACGGTCACCAGGAACAACCTGGAGGCGGCCGAGGAGATCGTGCGCCAGCTGCGACTACGCGACCTCGGCGGCATCATCGTCATCGACTTCATCGACATGGTGCTGGAGTCCAACCGGGACCTGGTGCTGCGGCGCCTGCTGGAGTGCCTGGGCCGCGACCGTACGAAGCACCAGGTCGCCGAGGTCACCTCGCTGGGCCTGGTCCAGATGACCCGCAAGCGCGTCGGGCAGGGCCTGCTCGAGTCCTTCTCCGAGACCTGCGTCCACTGCAACGGCCGCGGTGTCATCGTGCACATGGAGCAGCCGACCTCCGCCGGTGGCGGCGGCAAGCGCAAGAAGCGCGGGCGCGGCGGCGACGTGCACGAGCACGAGGCCGTGGCGGCCGTCGAGGAGACCGAGGACGAGGTCGCTGCCGAGGTCGCGGTACCGGTCGCGCTGTCCGAGCCCGCCTTCGCTCCGGACGAGGAGCTGTACAGCAGCGTCGCCGAGGCGGAGGCCGCGGTCGGCCGTGGTCGTTCGCGGCGCCGGGCGAGCCGTCGGGCGTCCGCTCCGGCGGGTGCGCCCCGGCGTGAGGCACCGCGGTACGAGGAGGCCGAGGCGCCGACCGCTCAGGACGCGACGGTCGAGGCAGAGTTGGAGCGTCCGGTGCAGCCGGAGCCCGCCGCCGAGGCGCTGGCCGAGCCCGCGGCCGTCGAGGACGCCGTGGTTCCGGCCGAGGCCCCGGCCACGGACGAGGCGGCGCCCAAGGGGCGTACGCGCCGTCGTGCGACCCGCAAGGTGTCCGCGCCGGCCGGGTCACCCGCGGGGGCCGAGGCCACCGTGGTGACGGTCGCCGAGACCGCGCCGGTCGCGGAGGCCGCACCGGCGGCGGAGGCCGTCGCCGAGCCCGAGGCACCTGCCGAGAGCGCCGCTCCGGCCCGCCCGCGGCGCCGTGCCGTGCGCAAGGAGGCCGCGCCGACCGCGTCCGAGGAGACGGCCGTCGTGGTCGTCCCGTCGGGTGCGGAGGAGCCGGCTGCCGCGGAGGAGAGCGCCGAGGAGGCGGCTCCGGCCAAGAAGACGGCCGCCCGCAAGACGGCCAAGAAGGCCACCGCGAAGAAGGCCGCCACCAAGAAGACCGTGGCCGCCAAGAAGACGGCGGCGAAGAAGGTCACGGCCAAGAAGGCGGCGAAGACCGCCAAGACGGCCGCGGCCAAGTCGACGGCGAAGAAGACCTCGGTCTCGGCCGCCGCCGACGAGAGCTGAGCAGTGCGCCGTGCGGCCGGTCCCTGTGACCGGCCGCACGTGTGCGGGGCCCGGCCCGGTTTGACCCCTCCGGCCACGGCCCCGTAACCTTGACCGTCGGCGTGTCCTTGGATATGGGCGCGCCACATCCCCGTAAACCTCATTCCTCCAGGGCACTGGGTGCTCCGGAGAGGCTGCCCGTGCCGGGTGGCTGGACTGCGGGGGTGCCGTTCCCGAGCGAGAGAGTGAGATCCGCGTGTACGCCATCGTGCGCAGCGGTGGTCGCCAGCACAAGGTTGCTGTCGGCGACATCGTTGAGGTTGACAAGATTTCCACCGCCCAGGTTGGCGACACGGTCGAGCTCTCGACCCTGCTCGTTGTCGACGGCGACGCTGTGACCAGCGACCCGTGGGTGCTGGCCGGCATCAAGGTCCAGGCCGAGGTCGTGGACCACCACAAGGGCCAGAAGATCGACATTCTGCGCTACAAGAACAAGACCGGCTACCGCCGTCGTCAGGGCCACCGCCAGCAGTACACGGCGATCAAGGTCACTGAGATCCCCACGGCTGCGAAGTAAGGGACTGAGGAGAGATGGCACACAAGAAGGGCGCATCGTCCACCCGGAACGGTCGCGACTCGAATGCCCAGCGGCTCGGCGTGAAGCGCTTCGGCGGTCAGGTCGTCAACGCGGGTGAGATCATCGTCCGCCAGCGCGGCACCCACTTCCACCCCGGCGCGGGCGTCGGCCGTGGCGGCGACGACACGCTGTTCGCGCTGCAGCCGGGTGCGGTGGAGTTCGGTACCCACCGTGGCCGCAAGGTCGTGAACATCGTTCCGGTCGCCTGAGTCGGTTCCTGACCCAGGGCTGAAGCCCGAACGCTTCGCGAGGCGGACCTCACTTCCCCTGTGGGAAGGCGGGTCCGCCTTTCGCGTGTTGACATAGGTAACACCCGTACGTAACTGGAGGCACCCCACCATGACCACCTTCGTGGACCGCGTCGAACTGCATGTCGCCGCGGGTAACGGAGGTCACGGCTGTGCCTCCGTCCACCGTGAGAAGTTCAAGCCGCTCGGCGGACCCGACGGCGGCAACGGCGGGCGCGGCGGTGACGTCATCCTCACCGTCGACCAGTCCGTGACGACTCTTCTCGACTACCATCACTCGCCGCACCGCAAGGCCACCAACGGCAAGCCCGGCGAGGGCGGCAACCGCTCGGGCAAGGACGGCCAGGACCTCGTACTGCCCGTGCCGGACGGCACCGTCGTCCTCGACAAGGCCGGCAATGTGCTCGCCGACCTGGTCGGACACGGCACCTCGTACGTCGCCGCGCAGGGCGGCCGCGGCGGGCTCGGCAACGCGGCGCTCGCCTCGGCGCGCCGCAAGGCGCCCGGGTTCGCGCTGCTCGGTGTCCCCGGCGATCTGCAGGACATCGTCCTGGAGCTGAAGACGGTCGCGGACGTGGCGCTGGTGGGCTACCCGAGCGCCGGCAAGTCCTCGCTGATCTCGGTGCTGTCGGCCGCCAAGCCGAAGATCGCCGACTACCCGTTCACCACCCTCGTCCCCAACCTGGGTGTCGTGACGGCCGGTTCGACCGTGTACACCATCGCGGACGTGCCGGGGCTGATCCCGGGCGCCAGCCAGGGCAAGGGGCTGGGGCTCGAGTTCCTGCGGCACGTCGAGCGGTGCAGTGTGCTGGTGCATGTGCTGGACACGGCGACGCTGGAGTCCGAGCGGGACCCCGTCTCCGACCTCGATGTCATCGAGGAGGAGCTGAAGCAGTACGGCGGGCTCGACCGGCGGCCGCGGATCGTCGTACTGAACAAGATCGACGTACCGGACGGCAAGGACCTCGCCGAGATGGTGCGGCCGGATCTGGAGGCGCGCGGATACCGGGTCTTCGAGGTGTCGGCCGTGGCCCATCTCGGGCTGAAGGAGCTGTCGTTCGCGCTGGCCGACCTGGTGGCGAAGGCGCGCGCCGCGAAGCCGAAGGAGGAGGCGACGCGGATCGTCATCCGGCCCAAGGCCGTCGACGACGCCGGCTTCACGGTGACACGCGAGGACGACGGGCTGTTCCGGGTGCGGGGCGAGAAGCCCGAGCGCTGGGTGCGGCAGACCGACTTCAGCAACGACGAGGCCGTCGGGTATCTCGCGGACCGCCTCAACCGCCTCGGTGTGGAAGAGGAGTTGATGAAGGCGGGGGCCCGGTCGGGCGACGGTGTCGCCATCGGACCCGAGGAGAACGCCGTCGTCTTCGACTGGGAGCCGTCGGTGATGGCCGGGGCGGAGATGCTGGGCCGTCGTGGTGAGGACCACCGGTTCGAGGCGCCGAGGCCTGCGGCGCAGCGGCGTCGCGATCGGGAGGCCGAGCGGGACGAGGCCCTCCGGGAGTACGGCGGGTTCGAACCGTTCGGTGAGTAGGCGCGCGGCGGGTCGGTGACTGGGGGCTGCCGCCCCCAGGCCCGCTTTCGGCCTGAACGGCCTCGTACCCAAACGCCGGACGGGCTGGATCGGCACGGCGGGCGTCCCGGGCACCGCCGAGCGCGCCGACCGCTTCGGCGAGGCGGTCACCCTCCTCGACGGCGACCATGACAAGGGCCCGGATCCCGTCGTCGGTGCGCCCGGTGAGAACTCGAATGCGGGTTCGGTATGGGGATTCCGTTCCGCTGCCTCCGGGGTCACCGCCACCGGCTCTGTCTCCTTCGGTGCGCATGCCATCGGTACGGATCCCGAACTCGCCCGGCTCGAACTCGGCTTGAACATCGCTCACTGAACAGCCCCCTGCCCGGTGTCAATTGACGGCATGTAGGGCCCGTTGCGGCAAAATCACGTTGGCGTGTTGTTCCCGTGTCGCAACGGGCCTTCTGTTGTCTGCCTATTTGTCATGCACGCGAAGGCCTCCGTTCAGCGGGTGGACCGCCCGGCTGCGTGGGCTTTCACGTGTCCAGGCTTGCGAGACAGGGGAGTTCGCGATGACCGGAGCAATCTCGCCCGACCGACGCCGCTTTCTGACCGCCGGTGCCGCCGTCCTCGGCGCCGCCGCCTCGGCCCAGCTCTGGCTGCCGGGCACGGCCCGCGCGGCCGAAGCCTCCCTGCCCGACGGCGTGTTCAGCCTCGGCATCGCCTCCGGCGACCCGCTGCACGACGGCATCGTGCTGTGGACCCGGCTCGCCCCCGACCCCCTGAACGGCGGAGGCATGCCCGACACCGTGGTCCCGGTGGAGTGGGAGCTCGCGGAGGACGACCGGTTCAGAAAGCCCGTGCGCCGGGGTGTCGCCCAGGCCCGGCCCGAGTACGGGCACAGCGTTCACGTGGACGTACGGGGCCTTAGCCCGGACCGCTCGTACTGGTACCGCTTCCGCGCCGGTGGGCAGATCTCGCCCACCGGCCGCACCCGCACCGCCCCGCACCCGCACAGCAGGGGCGGCTCGCTGCGCGTGGCTCTCGCCTCCTGCCAGAACTGGCAGCACGGCTATTTCACCCCGTACGCCGACATGCTGGACCAGGACCCCGACCTCGTCCTCTTCGTCGGCGACTACATCTACGAGTCCACGCCGTCGGCGACGGCCGTGCGCAGGCACGAGGGCACGGGGGAGCCGTACACCCTGGAGCAGTACCGCAACCGGTACGCGCAGTACAAGACCGATCCCGACCTCGCGGCGGTGCACGCGTCCACGCCCTGGGTGGTCACCTTCGACGACCACGAGGTCGACAACGACTGGGCCGGGGAGGTCCCGCAGGACCCCGACAAGCAGCCGCACGACGCGTTCGTGGCCCGGCTGACCGCGGCCTTCCAGGCGTACTACGAGCACATGCCGGTCCGTGCCTCCGCGATCCCGAACGGCCCCCACATCCAGATGTACCGGCGGCTGGAGTTCGGCCGCCTGGTCCGCCTGAACGTCCTGGACACCCGGCAGTTCCGCAGCGACCAGGTGACCAGCCAGGCGGCCGCCGAGAACCCGTCGCTCACCATGCTCGGCGCCGAGCAGAAGAAGTGGCTCCTGGACGGGCTGCAGGACTCCCCGGCGCGCTGGAACCTGATCGCCTCGCAGATCATGATGGCCGAGACCGATCTGCAGATCGGCGAGGGCAAGCTCTGGTACTATGACGCCTGGGACGGCTACCAGGTGGAGCGCAATGCGCTGCTGGAGGACTTCGTCGACATCCGCAACCCGGTGGTGCTCAGCGGCGACCGCCACTTCACGATGATCAGCGACCTCAGGACCGACTACGACGACCAGGAGTCCGAGGTCGTCGGCGCCGAGTTCGTCGGGACATCCATCTCCAGCAACGGCGACCAGGACCAGGCCGCCTTCCACGCCGAGTGGGACCCGCGGATGCCGGACAACCCGCACTGGAAGCTGATCGACGCCCACCGTGGCTACCACCTCTTCGACATCGACCGCGACGGCATCGACGCACAGGTGAGGGTGGTGGACACGGTCCGCCGGCCGACCGCCACGCCGAGCACACTGGCGCGGCTGAGGGTGGAATCGGGCGAACCCGGCGTGCGGCTGGTCTGACCGTCCGCGCAACTGTCGCTGCGGAATCCGAATAGGGAATTCCGGGGCAATGGACTGCTTGACCGGCTGCATTCCGGGCTCGTTCATAACGGTGCGGTCATGCATATGAAGAACGCGTGCAGCCCGACGCCGCGGGACGTGAAGAGCTCGGGCCCACGCTGGGCTGTCGAGCCAGCCACCGGGACCGTCGCCGAGATGATTGACCGCGTCGCCCATACGGGCGTACGGGCCCTCGGCGATCCGGCGCTGCCGTGCGCCGTCCCTGTGCAGTTACTCACAGCAATTCCGGCGCAGCCGACGGAGGCGGTCCCACCGTCACCAGCAGTGCAAGGTGAATGACAGATGGCGCGCACATATGCAGCGAACAGCGCTCACCTTGCACAGCGGTAACCGCAAGTGGGACCATTTCCGGGTTCCCTGTCGCCCCAAGGTAGGTCCTCTGTGTCCCAGCACATAGCCAAGCCCCGTACCACCGCAGTGATCCTGGCCGGTGGTACCGGCCAGCGTGTGGGTCTTTCGATCCCCAAGCAGCTGCTGAAGATCGCCGGCAAGGCAGTCATCGAGCACACCCTGACCACCTTCGAGAAGGCCGACTCGATCGACGACGTCATCGTGCTGATGGCGCCGGGATACGTGCCCGACATCGAGAAGATCGTCGCCAAGGCCGGGTTCAAGAAGGTCAAGAAGATCATCGAGGGCGGCTCGACCCGGAACGAGACCACCGAGCGCGCCATCGAGGCCCTCGGCGAGGGCCTGGCCGAGGGCGAGGACCTCAACGTCCTGTTCCACGATGCCGTACGCCCGCTGCTCGCGCAGCGGGTGATCGACGACTGTGTGGTCGCCCTCGAGCGCTACCAGGCCGTCGACGTCGCCATCCCGTCCGCGGACACCATCATCGTCACGCGCACGCACGGCGAGGACGGCGAGTTCATCACCGAGATCCCGGACCGCTCCCGGCTGCGCCGCGGCCAGACCCCGCAGGCCTTCAAGCTGTCCACCATCCGCAGGGCGTACGCGGTCGCGGCCGGCGACCCCAACTTCCAGGCCACGGACGACTGCTCCGTCGTACTGAAGTACCTGCCGGACGTGCCGATCCACGTCGTCGCGGGCGACGAGTACAACATGAAGGTCACCCAGCCGGTCGACGTCTTCATCGCCGACAAGCTGTTCCAGCTCGCCTCCACGGCCGCGCCCGAGCAGGTGAGCGAGCAGGCCTACCGCGAGCTGCTCACCGGCAAGACCGTCGTGATCTTCGGCGGCTCGTACGGCATCGGCAAGGACATCGCCGAACTTGCCGAGTCCTACGGCTCCAAGGTGTACGCGCTCGGCCGCTCCACCACCGGTACGCACGTGGAGAACCCGGAGGAGGTCGACGACGCGCTGTCCAAGGCGTACGCGGAGACCGGCCGCATCGACTACGTCGTCAACACCGCGGGCGTGCTGCGCATCGGCAAGCTGGCCGAGACCGACAACGCGACCATCGAGGAAGCGCTGAAGGTCAACTACCTGGCCCCGGTGCAGATCGCTCGTTCCGCGTACAAGTACCTGGCGGAGACCAAGGGCCAGCTGCTGCTGTACACCTCCAGCAGCTACACCCGCGGCCGCGCCGAGTACAGCCTCTACTCCTCGACCAAGGCCGCCATGGTGAACCTCACCCAGGCCCTTTCCGACGAGTGGGCCGGCGACGGCATCCGGGTCAACTGCATCAACCCGGAGCGCACCGCGACGCCCATGCGCACCAAGGCCTTCGGCCAGGAGCCCGCGGGTTCCCTGCTCTCCTCCGAGGCCGTGGCCCGCACCTCGCTGGACGTGCTGCTGTCCGAGCTGACCGGCCATGTCATCGACGTCCGCCAGCAGGACCCGACGGCGGGCGCGGCGAAGGCCTCCGGCTTCGAGCAGGCGCTGGCCACGGTGCTGGACCGACAGGACGGCGTGTAATAATCGACGGGAATTAGTCTTCCGTTATTCAGGCCTCTGCTTTCCGGTGTTAATGCAATGCATTGACCGGGTGTTCGCAGGGGCCTGAATCCGTACACCCGACGAATTCCCATCGAATTGCCACAAATCCTGCGCACTTCAGAACAAAACCGGCACTCCCCCTCCCAGAGCAGGTTCTCCGTGATATCCACCGCTATTCGCGTCGCCCGGGTGGGCAGCGCGGCCGAACTGGCCGCGGCGGTCCTCATGATGCTGGGCTTCCCGGCGGTCATGGTGGCCGCGCTCGCCCCGAGCATCTACGCCTTCGCGGCAGCGGCCGCCGTGACGTACCTTGCGGACCACTATCTGCACCGCAAGGGCAGCTACCTCGTCAACCGGCTCAGCAAGGTCCGCGCCGGCCTCTCGATCCGCTTCCTGATCCGAGAGCTGCTGCTGATCCTGCTGCTGGCCCGGCTGTCCCTCGCGGACAACCTGATCTACTACGGCGCGGTCGCCTGCTTCATCGCCTTCTACGGTCTCCAGGCCCCGCACGGCGCCCTGGTCACCCTGATCCGGAACCGCCGCCGGATGCCGGTCGCGACGCGCAATGTCGACCTGGCCTCGCGTATCCGCATCCCGGACGCGCCGGCGCAGGGGCTGCTGGACCGCTCGGCCGAGAAGATGCTCCACCTCGACCTCGCGGCCGTCGCGGGCATCCTGGTCGCCGCGGAGATGAGGAAGTCCCTGCCCGGCTTCATCGGCATCGGCATCACCATCGGCCTGGGCACCCTGTACGTCCTCGCGCTGGTGCCGTACATCCGGGGCAAGAAGGTCCCGCCGAACGCCGAGAAGGTGCTGGCGGCCGTCGACGACTGGCTGCGGGAGTACAAGCCGGAGACGGTCCTGTACTTCTCGGGCTCCAAGGACTCCGCGTACCAGGTCAACATGTGGCTGGAGACGATGGAGCAGCTCGACTCCAAGCCGCTGGTCATCCTGCGCGAGCGGATCATCCTGGCCAACCTGGCGCCCACCACGGCCCCCGTCATCTGCGTGCCCGGCGGTGTGCACCTGATGAACATGGACCTCAGCAACGTGCGCGTGGCGCTGTACGCGGCGAACGTCGGCAAGAACATCCACCTGCTGCGTGTCCCCACCATGAAGCACGTCTTCATCGGCCACGGCGACAGCGACAAGCTCGCCAGCGTGAACCCGTTCAGCAAGGTGTACGACGAGGTGTGGACCGCGGGCCGCGCGGGCCGCGACCGCTATGCCATAGCCGATGTCGGTGTCCGCGACGAGGACATCGTGGAGGTCGGCCGCCCGCAGCTGGCACCGATCAAGACCTGGCAGGGCGGGCCCGAGAGCGCCCGCGACTCGGCCGCCGACGGACGCTGCCCCACGGTGCTGTACGCACCGACCTGGGAGGGATGGGACGGCGACCCGGGCAACACCTCGCTCGTTCTCGCCGGCGAGAACATCGTGAAGAAGCTGGTGAAGGCCGACCCGCCGGTCCGCGTCCTCTACAAGGCGCACCCGTTCACCGGCACCGTCAGCAAGGAGGCCGACGCCGCGCACCGGCGCGTCGTCGCGCTGGTCGAGAAGGCCGCCGCCGCGCGTGCCGGCGACTCCCGCTTCACCGCCGACGCGGCCGAGCTGACGAAGGCCAGGGCCGAACTGGCCCGGATCGAGGCCCGTCTCGCCGAGCTGTCCGGCGCCGCGAACGACCGGGGCGACGAGGCCGAGGCCACCCGTGACGGCGTGGTCGACCTCGCCAAGCACGCGGAGATCGCCCGGCTGCGGACCGAGTGGAACGACGCGTACTGGCGCTCCTTCCCCGTTTGGGAGCACCGCGTCATCGCGGGCGCCGAGCCGCGCCTGTACGACTGCTTCAACGTCTCCGACGCGATGGTCTCCGACATCTCCAGCGTGGTCTCCGACTTCATCGCGAGCGGCAAGCCGTACGCGGTCACGGACTCCGCCGGACTGGGCGCCGAGGAGTTCAAGCGGCAGAACACCGCCGTGCGCGCCGCGGTGATCCTCTCCAACAGCGCCAAGGAACTGGGCGCACTGCTGGACGCGGTCCGCGACCCGGCCGCCGACGCACTGGCGGAGGACCGCAAGGAGCTGAAGGAGTACCTGCTCGGCCCGGACGAGCCGACGTCCATCCAGCAGTTCAACACCGCGGTGGCGAACCTGGCGCTCAAGGCCGACAGCCGCAACCTCGGCCAGGAGTCCCGGGCCGCCGCGGCCGGTACCCCTGGCGCGGACGAGCTGTCGGACGCACTGTCGGCGCAGCCGCCCACCGCGTGAGAAGGCCGCCGCTCATGGTGTGAAACCAGTGAGAAGGGCCCGGTTTCCGAGAAGTGATTCTCGGAAACCGGGCCCTTCTCCGTATGTTCATGTGTCCGTACCTGTCCGTTCTCCATGTGAACTGAGTCACGAAAAGCCGCTCATAGGGCAACCGCTTGCCCGGACCGACCGTCTTTCCAGGTAGCGAATGAGGCGATACGGGGGAAATTTCCCGTTGACGAGGGGGAAACAGTGACCGTGGCGCAGCCTGATGTGAGCGTCGTCATCGGGGCGTACGAAGCGATGCCGTATCTGGTCGAATGCCTGGCGTCCGTCGAGGCACAGACCATCGATCCGGGGCGCATCGAGGTCATCGCGGTCGACGACGGCTCCACCGACGGGTCGGGGGAGTACCTGGAGGAGTTCGCGGCCCGCTCGGCGATGTCGGTCACGGTGATCCGGCAGGACAACTCCGGCGGCCCCAGCGGCCCGCGCAACGTCGGCCTGGACAAGGCCGCCGGTCGCTATGTCTTCTTCCTCGACGCCGACGACCGGCTCGGTCCCGAGGCCCTGGAGCGCATGGTCGCCATGGCCGACCGCAACGGCACGGATGTGGTCCTCGGCCGCGTGGAGGGCATCAACCGCAAGCCGCCGGGGTCGATGTGGGGCAAGACCCTCGACCGCACCGACGTCTACTCCTCCAACATCATGTTCACGCTGAGCGCGCAGAAGCTGTTCCGCCGTGAGCTCCTGGAGCGGCACGGCATGCGCTTCGACGAGTCCCTGTGGACCGGCGAGGACGCCCTGTTCACGATGGAGGCCTATCTGCGGGCGAACGGCGTCTCCGTGCTCGCCGACTACACCTGCTACTACCTGGTGGGCCGCGACGACGGCAAGCACGTCACGAAGAGCGGGGGCTACACCCTGCGCTTCGACTCCGCGCGTGCCCTCATGAACCTGATCGCCGAACTCGTCCCCGCCGGGGACAGGCGCGACATGCTCCTGGTCCGCCCCTTCCTGGTCACGCTGCTGCCGCAGTTCGGCCCGAAGTACCTCACGGACAGCGAGAAGGTACGGCGGCACAAGTTCGAACTGGCGAAGCCGCTGATGGAGGAGTACTGGAGCGAGGGCGTCGCCGGCCGCCTCAAGGTCGAGGAGCGGCTGCGACTGCACCTGGTCGCCGAGCAGCGGCCCGAACTCCTCGTCCCCGTCGTGCAGTTCGTGAAGGCGAAGAAGCAGGCGGCGCCCATCCTGGAGAAGAAGGGCCGGGAGGTCTATCTCGCCTACCCGCACTTCCGGGACGCGACGGCCGCCATACCCGACTCCGTCTACCTCGCCGCACCCCGCGAGGCCCGCGCCGTCGAGGGCTACCGCGAACACTCCGTCGGCTCGGTACTGAAGCGGGCGGTACGGAAGGCGCGCCGGGTGGTGAAGGCTCGGGCGGGCGCGGGCAGGACGCGCACCTCGGGCGGGACGGCCGCGGCGGCCTGAAGGAGCGCGCGGCACATCCCGCGGAGTGGGGAGCAGGCGTTGTTGCCTGCCGGACTGCAGCGCCCGTCGGATCGACCGCCGGGCTCTTCCCGGAGCGGAAGGAGCATGCGCCTGGTACGGCGGACTTCAGGGCGATCTTTCGGTGGCGCGGCGTTCACATCAGATGTGCCGGAGCTTTGATTTCGATACGCAACCGGTGCAACCTCTTGCCGCATGCAGCGCGTGAGCAAATGGTTACGTGGAGCCTGTCCGGGGACTGGACCGGCGCGCGGGGTGCGGTCCCCTTCGCGTAGATTGCCGGGCGGGGGAGCCTGAGCGTGCGAGGGGACGGAAGAACAAGGTGGCAGGGGCAAGGCAGGCCGTGAGCGAGGCCCGCAGGATCGTCGTCAAGGTGGGTTCCTCGTCGCTGACCACCGCGTCCGGCGGTCTGGACGCCGACCGGGTCGACGCGCTCGTCGACGTCCTCGCCAAGAGCCGCAGCGGCGGGGAGAGGGAGATCGTCCTGGTCTCCTCCGGCGCCATCGCCGCGGGGCTCGCCCCGCTGGGGCTGCGCCGCCGCCCCAAGGACCTCGCGCGTCAGCAGGCCGCCGCCAGCGTCGGCCAGGGCCTGCTGGTCGCCCGCTACACCGCCTCCTTCGCCCGCTACGGCGTCCGGGTCGGCCAGGTGCTGCTCACCTCCGACGACATGAGCCGCCGCGCCCATCACCGCAACGCCTCCCGCACCCTCGACAAGCTGCTCGCGATGGGCGCGTTCCCGATCGTCAACGAGAACGACACCGTCGCCACCGACGAGATCCGTTTCGGCGACAACGACCGGCTCGCCGCCCTCGTCGCCCATCTCGTCCACGCCGACCTGCTGGTGCTGCTGTCCGACGTCGACGGCGTGTACGACGGCGATCCGAGCAAGCCGGGCACCTCGCGGATAGCCGAGGTCCGGGGGCCGGAGGATCTCGCGCACGTCGAGATCGGCAGCACGGGCAAGGCCGGCGTCGGCACCGGCGGCATGGTCACCAAGGTCGAGGCGGCCCGTATCGCGGCAGCCGCGGGCATCCCCGTCGTCCTGACCAGCGCGATCCACGCCGCCGAGGCCCTGCACGGTGGTGACACCGGTACCTACTTCCACCCCGCCGGCAAGCGCTCCGCCGACCGGCTGCTGTGGCTGCAGCACGCCTCCACCCCGCAGGGCTCCCTCACGCTGGACGACGGAGCGGTACGGGCGGTCGTCGAGCGGCGCAAGTCCCTGCTGCCGGCCGGGATCGCCGCCGTGGAGGGCGAGTTCGTCGCCGGGGACCCGGTGGAGCTGCGGGACGCCGAAGGCCGCGCGGTGGCCCGAGGCCTCGTGAACTTCGACGCCAAGGAGCTCCCCCAGCTCCTCGGCCGCTCCACCCGAGAACTGGCCCGCGAACTGGGCCCGGCCTACGAACGCGAGGTCATCCACCGGGACGACCTGGTGCTCCTGCATCCCTGACGCCTGGCGGGCCGCACGGCAGCCCCTGGGGCCTGGCTGCTGCGTCTCTGGGGCCTGGCTGCCGGGTCTCTGTCGTGTGGAACGCGGGGCGAGGCCGCCGCGTCTGTGCAATCTGCCCCTAGGGCCGGCTGCCGCGTCTCTGGGGCGCATGATCCCCCGACCTGGCTGCCGGCTCTGTGGCGTGGCACCCGTGCCGGTGCTGCTGGGCTGTAGGACGGGTGGCCCGTGGGCCGGGTTGCTGTGTCTCCGGGGCCGGGCCCCGGGGTCGGTTGATGCGTCTCTGGGCGCTGGGGTGCGTGGTCCCTGGGCCTCGCTGCTGTGTCTCTAGGAGGCCTCCGGGCCCCCGTCCCTGCGTCTCGGGTCCCCGGCCCGGCTGGTGTGTCTCCTGCGGATGACCCCCGCCCCCGGCCGGTTCATCTCCCGCGGTCGCGCGGGGCCCCGGCCGCCGTATCTCTGGGCGCAAGCCCCGGGCCCAGCCGAAAACGGGGGGAACGCCCCGCAAATCGGCCCGTCCTGAGGTGGACGTTCCGCAAAACCGCCCCACGAGCCCTTGCGGCCTGCTCAACTTTGTCTCAGGGATACATTCCGCACGTCCGCCAGTCGATCACTGCGTGAAGGAGGCCGTCGTGAGACGAGTGCGCCCTGGGGCGGCGGCGTCCCGCGACGGCGCCCCCTCCCGCGCGGCCGGCGAGGAGCGCGCCCTGACCAGCGTCGCGGCCGGCGACCGGTACGAGGAGCCGGCCGACCTGCCGCGCCTGTGGCACGTCACCCTCAGCGTCTCCGGCGAGGAGGCCCCCCTGAAGGAGGTGCGGCGCGGCCTCGAACAGCTCGCCCACGACCACCCGTTTCTGCTGACCAGCCGGTATGCGGGCGACCACGCGGAGATCCGCTACTGGGAGGAGGCCCGCGACCTGCACGACGCGGCCGCCGTCGCCCTGCGACTGTGGGGCGAGCACCGCCAGACCGCCAAGCTGCCGCCCTGGGAGATCGTCGGCCTGGAGGTCATCGACCGCGAGACCTACCACCAGCGGATAGCGGAGGGCTACGGCCCGGCGCCCGCAACACCCGTCGGCGTGCACCCCTATTGATCCGACCACGGACCGCAACCATTGATTGAGGAACCCCCGCGGCGAGCTACCACGCCCGCGAGAGCCGTGCCGGTTTAGGTGCAAAAGGGGCGTCTCGGGGTTTGGAATGCTTGCTGGACGGGCCCGCCCGGCGCACTACCCTTCCCTCATGACCACGCTTTCGCCGTACGACTCCATGTCCCCGGTCAACCGGGCCGCCTACCGCGCCAAGGCCGCCGCCGCCGACCTCGCCCCGCTGCCGCGCGCGGTCAAGGACGACGCGCTGGCCGCCATCGCGGACGCCCTGGAGGTCCGTACGAGCGAGATCGTCGAGGCCAACGCCAAGGACATCGCCAAGGCCCGCGAGGCCGGCACCAGCGAGGCCATCATCGACCGGCTGACCCTCACGCCGGAGCGGGTGCGTGCCATCGCCTCCGACGTGCGTGACGTCGTCGCGCTGCCCGACCCGGTCGGCGAGGTCGTCCGCGGCTCGACGCTCCCGAACGGCATCGACCTGCGCCAGGTCCGCGTCCCGCTGGGCGTCGTCGGCATCATCTACGAGGCCCGCCCGAACGTCACGGTCGACGCCGCCGCCCTCTGCCTGAAGTCCGGCAACGCGGTCCTGCTGCGCGGCTCGGCCTCCGCCTACGAGTCGAACACCGCCCTCGTCCGGGTCATCAGGGACGCAGTCGGCGGCGCCGGGCTGCCCGCCGACGCCGTACAGCTCGTACCCGGCGAGGGCCGCGAGAGCGTGCGCGAGCTGATGCGCGCCCGGGGCCTGGTCGACGTCCTGATCCCGCGCGGCGGCGCCTCCCTGATCCAGACCGTCGTGACGGAGTCGATCGTCCCCGTCATCGAGACCGGCACCGGCAACTGCCACGTCTACGTCGACGCGAACGCCGACCTCGACATGGCGATCGACATCCTGATCAACTCCAAGGCCCAGCGGGTCAGCGTCTGCAACGCCGCCGAGACCCTCCTGGTCCACCAGGACATCGCCCCGGAGTTCCTGCCGCGCGCCCTGGACGCCCTCGCCGAGGCCGGTGTGACCGTGCACGCCGACCCGCGGGTGCTGGCGTACGCCAAGGACTCCAAGGCGACCGTCGTCGAGGCCACGCCGGAGGACTGGGACACCGAGTACCTCTCCTACGACATCGCCGCCGCCGTCGTCGACTCCCTGGACAAGGCCGTCGAGCACATCCGGCTGTGGACCTCCGGTCACACCGAGGCGATCGTGACGACCTCGCAGCAGGCCGCCCGCCGCTTCACCCAGCTCGTCGACTCCACCACCGTCGCCGTGAACGCCTCCACCCGCTTCACCGACGGCGGTCAGTTCGGCTTCGGCGCGGAGATCGGCATCTCCACGCAGAAGCTGCACGCCCGCGGCCCGATGGGGCTGCCGGAGCTGACCAGCACGAAGTACATCGTGACCGGCGACGGACACATCCGGCGCTGATACCGCGCCCTTCCGGGCGACTGTGCCGCACGAGAGGTGTCTCACAAGGCGGATGAATTTCCATACCGTCTGCCCAAATTGACCCCCCAGGTCTACTCTGGATCCCGTGCCGGAGGACGTGGGGGGCACGCCGTTCCCTGACGGCTGGGAGCCCGACGACGACCACGACCGCGGGGTGTCGGACGAAGAGTTCGCCTCCGTGGTCTTCGACGAGGCCTTCGTACGGGCGGCCGTGGTGCACGAGCCGACCGCCGTCGAGCGCCTCCTTGCCGCCGCCCAGGCGAGAGCGGAGGCCTCCGAGGCGGAAGCGCGCCGGGCCCACGGCAGGGGCGAGCGGTACGAGGAGGGATACGAACCCTCCGGTTTCGGCCATGATCGTGAGCTCGACGACCTGGACGACACCGACATCCTGGAAGGCCGCTACGGCGCCCCGGGGTCGTACGGAAAACAGGTCCGCTGGCACCGCCCGGTCGCCTGGATGCTCGCCCTGGTGATGGGCATAGGCATGGTCGCGCTGGCCTTCACCGCGGTCTACCGTGGCGCCTCCTCCGGCAGCCGGGACCAGGGGCCGCCGCCGCCCGCCTCGACCGGCCTGGAACAGGGCAGCGCGGCCCCGCCCTCCGCCTCCGCCGACAACTCTCAGCCAGCGCTCTCGGTCATCCCGCCGACCCCCTGAGCGGCAGCCGAGCGCCGCCTTCGCGCTCACTTTCGAACCTGGTGAGAACCTGTCAGAAGTTGTCGTGTACCAGGGCGTTTACCGGGGCTTCCGGAGACCTACCCTGAATATATGGGAGGGCCTGGAGACCCACCTGAGGGGACACCCGAGGGCGCCCCCGGCGGTGGAGGAGAGGACGAATACCGATCCGTCGTCTTCGACGAGTCGTTCGTCCGCGCTGCCCGCCTCCAGGAGTTCTCCGCGCGGGAACGCATGGCCGACCACGCGCCCGCCGTGCGCCGCCGTCCGCCGCTGCACAGAGGCCTGTCCCGGCAGGCGCTGATCCTGGTCCTGCTGATAGCGGTGGCCTTCGGCACCGCCATCTACATGGGTGTACGGCACCCCTACCAGAGCGCCACCGCCCGGCAGCCCGTCGAGCCCCTGCGGATGACCGTCATACCCCTCTCCCCACAGGGCAAGGTCCCGGGCGCGGCCGATCCCGAGTACCTGTACGCGCACAGCCCCGCCGCGCAGTTCCGCGTCGGCGCCGAGGGCATACCGCTGCCCGCCGTGCGGCGCACCGCGCACTTCTCGGACAGCCAGGTGGTGGCTGCGCTGACCACAGCCAAGGACTACCTGGTCCGCTCCTCACTCGACCCCGATGTGCTCAGCAGCCAGGACGTGCGCGCCGCGCGCATCCTGCTCGACGGCAGCCAACTCGACCAGTTCGACCAGAGTTTCGAGCACCCGACGGCTGACGGCCGCCACCAGCCCACCGGGTGGCTGGTTCGCTTCGACCAGACCCGCGCCCAGCTCGCCGACGGCAGGATCCGCGTCCAGGGCACGCTGCAGGCCACCGAGACCGACTCGGCCACCCTCGAGGTCACCGCGGACCACACCTTCGTCTACGCGCTGAAGCCGACCGGCGCCGACGCCAAGGCCCAGGCCTCCCTGTTCACCGTCCGGCGCGAGCTGCACTTCCGCTTCGACCGCGACGACCTGCGTCTGCACCAGGCCCAGCTTGTCGTCTCCTACGTCCAGGCCGGCCCGCTGTCCTGCGCCGAGGACTCGACGAACCATTTCCACCCGCTGCTGGCCGGACAGACGGCCAAGGCGGGCGGCCCGGCAGGCACCGACCCCTACGCCACGGGCGGCGCCACTGCTCTCTGCGGCTCCCTGGCCCCCGGCGCGCAGCCCCACGTGTGAGCGACCGGCGGGGCGCCGCCGTCCCCGCCGAGCTGGAACGGTCGGATCAGTCCTCGTGCCGCGGCGGCGTGTCCGTGGGCGGCTCGTCCTGTGAGGGAGCCGAGCCGGTGAAGCCGTCGAACCCGCGCCGCACCCGCCCGCCGATGCCTCCGGCCCCGCCGGCGATGTCGCTGACCAGCTTCATCAGCGGGTCCTTGGAGCTCTTCACATTGCTCGCGTAGCTCGCCGCGGACTCCCGGAACGAGTCCGAGACCGAGGTGTCCTTGTCCTCGGTGCGCCGCGGGTAGTGGCCGTCCATGATCCGCTGGTAGTCCCGGGACTCGGACCACTTCTTCAGTTCGGCCGCCCGGATGGTGGTGAACGGGTGCGAGCGCGGCAGCAGGTTCAGGATCTTCAGCACGGAGTCGCGCAGGTCGCCGCTCTCCTCGTACTCCTCGGCCTGCTTGAGGAACGCGTCCACGTTCATCTCGTGCAGATGGTTGCCGCCCGCGATCTTCATCAGGCCGCGCATCGAGGCATGCAGATCCTGCCCGGCGAGCAGTCCCGCCCGGTCCGCGGACAGCTCCGACTTGCGGAACCACTCGCGCAGCGCAGTCACGATCGCCATGATCGCGATGGTGCCCAGCGGGATCCAGGCGATCCGGACCGCCAGCTGGGTCAGGAACAGCAGGATCGTGCGGTACACCGCGTGCCCGGACAGGGCGTGGCCCACCTCGTGGCCGATGACCGCGCGCATCTCCTCCTCGTCGAGCAGCTCGACGAGCCCGGTGGTGACGACGATGATCGGCTGGTCCAGGCCGATGCACATGGCGTTCGGCTGCGGGTCCTGGTGGACGTACATCGGCGGGACCTTCTCCAGGTCCAGGATGTAACAGGCGTCCCGCAGCATGTCGTTGAGGTGCGCGAACTGCTGGTCCGAGACGCGCACCGAGTCGGACAGGAACAGCAGCCTGAGGCTGCGCTCGGGCAGCAGCCCGCTGAGGGCCTTGAACACCGTGTCGAAGCCGCTCAGCTTGCGCAGCGCCACCAGTGCGGAGCGGTCCGCGGGGTGCTCGTACGCACGGGAGGAGATCCCCGGGAAGCGCCTGCGCTGCCTGCTCGGTACGTTCTCGTGTCCGTTGTGCTCGTGGCCGTCGTCGGACATGTGCTCCCCCATGTGCGTGTAGTGGCCCTTTGCGGACCCTTGTGCGGCCCTTTGCGCCCCCGAAGCAAGCCCCAGCCTAGGCGGAGTTACCGTGGACGGGCACTACACCGAAGGAGTCCGTCAGTCATGGAGCACACCCCCGCAGCCGCCTGGCTCGCAGAGGCCGCGAGCGCCGCCCCACACCAAGGGCCGGGGAATCTGCTCCGGGTCGTACTGATCGTGATGATGGTGGGTTGTGCGCTGACCGGGTGGTTCCTGCTGCGGGGCTACAAGCAGAAGGACGACTGACGACCGCGCCGGGTTCCCCGACAGCGGAGTCGGGGTGATCGCCCGGGAGGCGCCCGCATACGATGGGCCGACATCTTTATCCCGCCCACACCGATAGGTCCTGTCGAGATGAGCTTCCACAGCACCGCCGCCCAGTTGGCCACCCTTGCCGCCGAGGGCGAGGGCGGCGGCAACCACGAGAGCCTCAGCCCCTACGTCACCGGTGGCAGCGCGCTGTTCATCCTGCTGCTCCTGCTGTGGATCACCACCCGTTTCAACCGCGACCGCTGAGGCAGCCGGTGCCCATACCGGGGCACTCCGGGCATCCTCGGGCCGGTGCCCTCAGGCCGGGCCGGTAGGGTCTGCACGCATGGGAGAGCAGGACATGCCTACCGGTCCGGCGAAGGACGCGACGATCGGCACGGAACCCCGCGCGACGAGCGGCCCCGGCAACGGGCCGTCGAACCCGGGCAAGCGCCGCCTCGGCGTCATGGGCGGAACGTTCGACCCGGTCCACCACGGGCACCTCGTGGCGGCCAGTGAGGTCGCCGCGCAGTTCCACCTGGACGAGGTGGTGTTCGTCCCGACCGGACAGCCGTGGCAGAAGACCCACCGCCATGTCTCCCCGGCCGAGGACCGCTATCTGATGACGGTCATCGCGACCGCCGAGAACCCGCAGTTCTCGGTGAGCCGTATCGACATCGACCGCGGCGGCCCCACCTACACGGTCGACACCCTGCGCGACCTGCGCGCGCTCAACCCCGACACGGACCTGTTCTTCATCACCGGCGCCGACGCCCTCGCCCAGCTGCTGACCTGGCGGGACACCGCGGAGCTGTTCTCCCTCGCGCACTTCATCGGGTGCACCCGGCCCGGCCACCACCTGACCGACCACGGTCTCCCGGAGGGCGGTGTCTCTCTCGTGGAGGTTCCCGCGCTGGCCATCTCCTCCACCGACTGCCGTGCGAGAGTCGCCAAGGGAGACCCCATCTGGTACATGGTGCCGGACGGAGTCGTGCGCTACATCGACAAGCGCGAGCTGTACCGCGGCGAGTGAGCCGAGAGGGGCACCGGTGAACGACCGATACGACGCGGGCTACGGCGGCGACCACGAGGACCAGTACGAACTCGTCGGCTACGACGAGTACGGCCGGCCCGTCTACCGGCAGACCGCACCGGGGCAGGCGGCCCCCCAGCAGCCGTACGACCCGTACGGGCAGCAGCAGGGCTACGGGTACGACCCGTACGCCACCGGCCGCCAGCAGCCGGTCCCGCAGCAGTACGACCCCTACGGCACCGGCCAGCAGCCACCTGTGCCCTCCTACGACCCCTACGGCACCGGTTCGCACCACAGCGGCGCGCCCGGGGCACCGTACGACCCCTACGGGCAGGCCGCGGCGAGCGGTCAGCAGCCCCGTGTCGTCGCCGAGCAGACCGCCTACATCCCGCAGCAGGCCGGCCCGGCGGAGCCCGCCCCGAGCGAGAAGGCCCCGCCCCGGCCCGACCGGGACCACCACACCGAGCAGTTCGCCTTCGTCGAGGACCCGGACGCCGAGTCCGAAGACGTCATCGACTGGCTGAACTTCACCGAGAACCGCACCGAGCGCCGCGAGGAGGCCAAGCGCCGCGCCCGCAGCCGCATGATCGCCCTCGTCGTCGTCCTGGCCCTGGTCGCGGTCGGCGGCGTCGGCTACCTCTGGTACGCCGGGAAGCTGCCGGGCCTGTCGTCGCCCGCCTCCAAGAAGGGCGGCACCACGACGGCCGCGGGGGCCCAGAACCGCGACGTGATCGTCGTCCACCTGCACAACACCAAGAAGGGCGGCACCTCCACGGCGCTGCTCGTCGACAACACCACCACCAAGCAGGGCACCACCGTCCTGCTGCCCAACTCCCTTGCCCTGACCGACGACGACGGCAACACCTCCACCCTCGCCAAGTCGGTCGAGGACGACGGCTCCTCCGGCACCCGCGACGCCCTCGACACGGCCCTCGGCACCAACATCGAGGGCACCTGGCGGCTGGACACCCCCTACCTGCAGAACCTCGTCGACCTCGTCGGCAACATCGACCTCGACACCAACGCCGACGTACCCGACCCGGACGCCACGAAGAAGGGCGGCGCGCCCCTCGTCCACCAGGGCAAGGACCAGACGCTCAGCGGCAAGATGGCCGTCGCCTACGCCACCTACCGCGCCTCCGGCGAGGCCCAGAACGCCCAGCTGGAGCGGTTCGGCCAGGTCATGCAGGCCACGCTGCGCAAGCTGTCCTCCGATCCGACGCAGGCGACCACCACCGTGCAGACGCTGGCGCAGATCCTGGACCCCTCCCTGACCGACAAGGACCTCGGCACCTTCCTCGCCAAGCTCGCCGACCTCGCCAAGGGCGGCGACTACAAGACCGCCCTGCTGCCCGTCCAGAACGACGGCACGCTGAGCGAGCAGGCGAGCGCCAGTGTGGTCAAGGACGTCCTCGGCGGCACCGCGAAGAGCCCCGACCAGGGCTCCGGGGTCCGGGTCTCCGTGCAGAACGCCAGCGGTGTGAAGGACAACACAAACAAGGCCCGCGTGGTCCTCCTCAACGGCGGCTTCACCTTCCTGGAGGGCGGCACCGCACCGGCCCCCTCGGCCACGTCAAAGGTCGTCTACACCGACGCCGCCGACAAGGAGAACGCCGCCGAGGTCGCGAAGACCCTGGGCCTGCCCGCCACCTCGGTCGGCAAGGGCCAGGCCACCGGCAACGCGAACGTCTCGGTGATCCTCGGCCGGGACTACAAGCCGTAGTCGTCCTGGCCGGCCGGAGCCGCCCCCACCTGATCCCTTAATCACGTGGGGTGCTGTCGGCGGTCCGTGAGACCCTTGGTGTCAAGTGACCGCCGACCGGAAAGCCACGTAGTGACCGCCACTGACCGCTCTCTCGAGCTCATCACCGCCGCCGCCCAGGCGGCCGCCGACAAGCTCGCGCACGACATCATCGCCTACGACGTCAGCGACGTCCTGTCGATCACGGACGCCTTCCTGCTGGCCTCCGCACCCAACGACCGCCAGGTCAAGTCGATCGTCGACGAGATCGAGGAGCGGCTCCAGAAGGAGCTCGGCGCCAAGCCGGTGCGCCGCGAGGGCGACCGCGAGGCCCGCTGGGTCCTGCTCGACTACGTCGACATCGTCGTCCACGTCCAGCACAGCGAGGAGCGTGTCTTCTACGCCCTGGAGCGGCTGTGGAAGGACTGCCCCGAGCTGGAGCTGCCCGCCGACGCGAAGGCCACCCGTGGCAAGGCCGAGGAGCACGCCAAGCTGCGGGCTGCCGAGGAGGCGGCCGACCTGGGCGGTGAGTGGTGATGAGCGCCACCGGTGAGGTGTCCGCGGGCCGGGCGGGTCGCGGCCGCCGCGTCATCCTGTGGCGCCACGGCCAGACCTCCTGGAACGTGGAGCGCCGCTTCCAGGGCAGCACGGACGTCGCACTCACCGAGGCGGGCCTCGCCCAGGCCCGCCGCGCCGCCCGGCTGCTCGTCTCCCTCAAGCCCGACGCGATCGTCGCCTCCGACCTCCAGCGCGCCGCGCACACCGCGGCCGAGCTGGCCGCGCTCACCGGCCTGGACGTCATTCACGACGAGGGCCTGCGCGAGACCTACGCGGGCGTCTGGCAGGGGCTGACGCACGAGGAGATCATCGAGCGGTACGGCGAGGAGTACGCCGCGTGGAAGCGCGGTGAGCCGGTCCGCCGCGGCGGCGGCGAACTGGAGACCGAGGTGGCCGAGCGCGCCGCCCCCGTGGTGCTGCGGCACGCCGAGAAGCTCCCCGACGACGGCACGCTCGTCGTGGTCAGCCACGGCGGGACGATCCGCACCACCATCGGACGCCTCCTGGGCCTGGAGGCCCGCCACTGGGAGAGCCTGGGCGGTCTGTCCAACTGCTGCTGGTCCGTCCTGGGCGAGGGCGCCCGCGGCTGGCGCCTGCTGGAGCACAACGCCGGCACGCTCCCGGAGCCGGTGCTCGGCGACGACGACTGACGCCCGGCGGTCCGCACACCCGGATTTCACTTTCCGGCAGGTCGCAGGCTAGAGTTCTACTCGTTCGCCCCGCCAAGCGGGGGCGGCACGAGGGGCTATAGCTCAGTTGGTAGAGCGCCTGCATGGCATGCAGGAGGTCAGGAGTTCAATTCTCCTTAGCTCCACAGATCGCTCGACGAAGATCCCGTCCCCGCAAGGGGCGGGATTTTTCGTGTTCCGGCAGCGGCTTGAGTCACTTCGGCCCTGCAGGCGTATACCTCTGCGAAGGCGCCGTGTCCGGACTGGTACTGAGGCGTCGCTGACCGTATTGGTCCGGCCGTGGCAGAATCAAACGGCCGGAAGGGAGCGCGGCCCGACGGGAGGGAGCAGTGATGCCTGCGAGCATCCTCGAGGAGGTCGGCCACCTCCTCGAAGCGGCGTCGACACGGGACACGGTCACCCGTCTGAGCTGCCCTTCCTGCGGTTCCGTCCATGTCGCCCAAGTCCTCGGTGACAACGGCGGAATCTCCTACGTGTGCACGGCCTGCGGCCACAGCTGGAGCTGATCGATGGGTGCACACAGGCGAAAGTGCGACTGGTGCGGCAGCGGTACGCCGATCGTCCGCGACATGGAGCCGGTCAACCCCGACTACCAGTACTGGTGCGAGGAATGCGCGCGGGCGCTGATCATAAAGGGCGACCCGATCGAGACGTACCGTGAGCTGGAGGGCGAGCCGATCTACGGCCGCCTGCTGGAGGAGCACTGCACGCTCAAGCGGTTCTACTCCTTCGTCACCGCTTGACGCCGTCGGCCCTGCCCGGGGCCGACGGAAACGATTTGGTGTTCCACCCGGTGGACCGTGTAATGTTGGCGTCGCCGCCGGGGGAAACCCCGGAGGACCAAGCAAGGGGCTATAGCTCAGTTGGTAGAGCGCCTGCATGGCATGCAGGAGGTCAGGAGTTCAATT
>NZ_JBFBBE010000056.1:56662-60350 GCF_040682555.1 Streptomyces sp. NPDC051172 | reverse complement strand
AGCAGGCCCGCCCCTTCAGATGGACCAAGACCGCGGACCAGATCATCGACCGCATCTGCCGCTACTGCGACAGGATCTGCGGACCGGAACACTAGGCGGCGAGCCCCAGGGCGGCCATCCGCTTGGTGTGGGCCTCGGTGATCCGCGAGAACATCCGGCCGACCTCGGCGAGGTCGAAGCCGTCCGCGACGCCGCCGACGAGCATCGTCGACAGCGCGTCGCGGTCCGCGACCACCCGCTGGGACTGCGACAGGGCCTCGCCCATGAGACGCCGGGCCCAAAGGGCGAGACGCCCGCCCACGCGCGGGTCGGCGTCGATCGCGCCGCGCACCTTCTCCACGGCGAAACCGGCGTGCCCGGTGTCGTCCAGCACGGCCAGCACCAGCTCACGCGAGTCCGAGTCGAGCCGTGCGGCGACCTCGCGGTAGAAGTCGCTGGCGATCGAGTCGCCGACGTAGGCCTTCACGAGCCCTTCCAGCCAGTCCGAGGGCGCGGTCTGCTTGTGGAAGCCGTCGAGCGCGGCGACGAACGGCTCCATCGCACGCGTGGGCTCCTCGCCGATCTCCGTGAGCCGGTCGCGCAGCCGCTCGAAGTGGTGGAACTCCGCCGAGGCCATCTTGGCCAGCTCCGCCTTGTCCGCCAGCGTCGGCGCCAGCTTGGCGTCCTCCGCGAGCCGCTCGAACGCCGCGAGTTCGCCGTACGCGAGGGCGCCGAGGAGGTCGACGACCGCTGCCCGGTACTGGGGGTCCGCGGAGGCCCGGCCCCAGTCCTGGGCGGCCACTCCGGTCTGCTCGGCGGGTGCGTCAGAGGTGTTGTCAGGCGTCGTCATGAAGCGCACAATAGTCCGCTTGCCGAGCCCTGGAAGTCCCTGGTCAATCAGTGTGATGACGACTACGTGACCAAATCGGCCATCGCATGTGCGTGATTCCGGGGTATGGTGGTAATGCGCCTGCCGAGTACTCGACGGGCCGCACGTATGAGGATGCCCGGTCGGTGGCCCGATCGGCTCCGACCCGACAGCCCTCCAAGCCCGTACGGCAGATTGCGCACGGCGTCCGGAGGGACACCCTCAGCGGTACGAGCGCTAGAGCGTCGGCAGTGGTCCCGTGCCCTACGGCAAGCCCGTAAGGCAGCCGACGTCCCCGGCACGGTCCGTCAAAGACCCCCCGCGCTCGCCTCGCACCGCGCACACAGAAGAGGCAGCACCCTGACTACCACGTTCAGAGATCTCGGCATCCTTCCCGAGACCGCCGAGGCCCTCGAGGCCGTCGGCATCATCACCCCCTTCCCCATCCAGGAGATGACCCTCCCCGTCGCCCTCACCGGCACGGACGTCATCGGCCAGGCCAAGACCGGCACCGGCAAGACGCTGGGCTTCGGCCTCCCGCTCCTCGAGCGCGTCACCGTCCCCGCGGACGTGGAGGCGGGCCGCGCGAAGCCCGAGGACCTCACCGACACCCCGCAGGCGCTCGTCGTCGTCCCCACGCGCGAGCTGTGCACGCAGGTCACCAACGACCTGCTGACCGCGGGCAAGGTGCGCAACGTACGCGTTCTCGCCATCTACGGCGGCCGGGCGTACGAGCCCCAGGTCGAGGCCCTCAAGCAGGGTGTCGACGTGGTCGTCGGCACCCCGGGCCGGCTGCTCGACCTTGCGGGCCAGAAGAAGCTCAACCTCAAGCACGTCAAGGCGCTCGTCCTCGACGAGGCCGACGAGATGCTCGACCTGGGCTTCCTGCCCGACGTCGAGAAGATCATCAACCTGCTGCCGGCGCGCCGTCAGACGATGCTGTTCTCGGCCACCATGCCGGGCGCGGTCATCGGCCTCGCGCGCCGCTACATGTCGCAGCCCACGCACATCCGCGCCACCGCGCCGGACGACGAGGGCAAGACGGTCGCGAACACCGCGCAGTTCGTCTACCGCGCGCACAACATGGACAAGCCCGAGATGGTCGCGCGCATACTGCAGGCCGACGGCCGGGGACTGGCCATGGTCTTCTGCCGCACGAAGCGCACCGCCGCCGACCTCGCCGACCAGCTCAAGCAGCGCGGGTTCGCGGCCGGCGCCGTCCACGGCGACCTCGGCCAGGGCGCCCGCGAGCAGGCGCTGCGCGCGTTCCGCAACGGCAAGGTGGACGTCCTCGTCTGCACCGACGTCGCCGCCCGCGGCATCGACGTCGAGGGCGTCACCCACGTCATCAACTACCAGTCTCCCGAAGAGGAGAAGACGTACCTGCACCGCATCGGCCGTACCGGCCGCGCGGGCGCCAAGGGCATCGCGATCACGCTCGTCGACTGGGACGACATCCCGCGCTGGCAGCTGATCAACAAGGCGCTGGAGCTCAACTTCAACGACCCGCCGGAGACGTACTCCACCTCCCCGCACTTCTACGAGGAGCTGAACATCCCCGCGGGTACCAAGGGTGTTCTGCCGCGCACCGAGCGCACGCGTGCCGGGCTCGACGCGGAGGAGCTCGAGGACCTGGGCGAGACCGGCGGCCGCGGTGCACGCGGCGGTCGCGGTGGCCGCCCCGAGCGGGGTGGCCGGGGCGAGTCCCGGTCCACCGAGCGCGAGCGCCCGGAGCGTACGCCGCGTCGCCGCCGCCGTACGCGCGGCGGGGCGCAGCTGGACGCCACGGCCACTCCGGAGGCCTCGACGGCTCTCTCCTCGGACGAGGAGACCGCCGGTCCCCGCACCCCGCGTCGCCGTCGCCGCACCCGCGGCGGTTCGGCCTCGGAGCCGGTGACGGCCACGACCACGGCACCCGAGGCCGCGGAAGCCGCCGTCACGACGGCGGAGGGCCCCGCACTGGACGCCCCCGAGGCCGGGTCGAAGCCACGCCGCCGCCGCACCCGCAAGACCGCGGAGAGCACGCCGGCTGCGGAGTCGCTCGCCGCTGAGGCCACGGCGGCAGAGGAAGCCCCGGCCGCCACGGAGCCCGAGGTCCCCGCCGCCGCACCGCGCCGCCGTACGCGCAAGACGACGGCTGCCGCCGAGGCCGCGGTCGACACCGCCGAGGCGACCGAGGCCAAGCCGCGCACCCGCACCCGCAAGGCCACGGCGGCCGCGGAGACCGTGGTCGACACGGCCGAAGCCACGGAAGCCAAGCCGCGCCGCACCCGCAAGACCGCGGCTGCCGCCGCGGAGACCGCGGTCGACACCGCCGAGGCGACCGAGGCCAAGCCGCGTACCCGGGCCCGCAAGGCGACAGCCGCTGCAGAGGCGGGCGACACCGCCGAGGCGACCGAGGCCAAGCCGCGTACCCGGGCCCGCAAGGCCACGGCCGCTCCGGAGACCACGGTCGCCGACACGGCGGAAGCCACCGAGGCCAAGCCGCGCCGCACCCGCAAGACCGCGGCTGCCGCAGAGGTCACCGCCGATGCGGTCGAGGCCAAGCCGCGCCGTACCCGCAAGGCCGCCGCCGCGGCCGAGATCCCGGCGCAGGCCGCCGAGGAGCCCGAGGCCAAGCCGCGGACGCGGAAGGCGGCACAAGCCGTGGTCGACACCGTCGAGGACACGGACGCCAAGCCGCGCACCCGCGCCCGCAAGACGGCCGCCGCCGTGGAAACCGCCGAGGCCGCGCCCCGTCGGCGTAGCCGCAAGGTCGCCGAGTCCGCCGTGGGCGCCCCCGCCCCGGCGGGGGGGGGCCCGCGAGGGACGCGCCCCGCGGGGAGAGGGAGTGCGGGGGGT